>NZ_JBKQOT010000063.1:0-29544 GCF_052145395.1 Roseiarcus sp. | reverse complement strand
TCGAGCGCGAACACGATCGCGCTCGCCCCTTCGTCGCTTTCTGGGTCGGCGGCCGAAACGAAAAGGCGCGCCGAACGCGCGGGCTCCGCGCCCTCGAGCGCGACGTTGAGCGGCTCGATCCGGCCTTTGCCCTCGGCGGCGGCCTCTAGCGCCGCGCGCAGACCGCCGTGGTCGCGCTCGGCGACCAGACTGAAAATGGAGGGCTTGCCGTCGCCGCCCGCAGCCCTCAGAGCCGCAGGGGCGAGGCGGACGAAGGCGGCGTTGGGGCGCAGCAGCGCGCCCGACGCCTCGACCTCGGCGATGGCGACCGGCGTCGAGTTGAAGATGCGCGCGAAGCGGACCTCTGCGGCGCGAAGGTCCTCCTCGCCCCTGAGCACGCCGGGCGCGCGGCTGATGACCAGCGACCGCGACGGCCCGGGTGAGCCGTCGCTGGAAAATGAAACCTTGTGGAGAATCCGGGCCGGCAGAACCCGGCCTTGCCGCGGCTTGAGATCGACGTCGAACTGCTGCGTCTTGACCTCGCCGGGCCGCCCGGACATGGTCGCAAGCATGGCGCCGCCGTCGCCGGCGATGATGTCGCCGAGCCTGAGCTGCCCGAGCCCGAATTGGGCGAGATCGTAGTCGAGCCATTCCGCCAGCGTCGCGTTCATATGCACGATCGCGCCGTCGGGCTCGGCCGAGAAGAACCCGGCCGGAGCGTGGTCGAGGTAGTCGATGGCGTGCTGCAGGTCCTGGAAGAAGGTCTCGTGCCGGTCGTGCTCCCGCGTCTCGTCCGACACAGTCCAGACCGAGGCGCCGTCTCGCGCGCCGTCGAGCGGCCGGACGCGGATTCGGTACCACGCCACCGCCTCGCCGGACGGAGGTGGGGCGAGACGCAGATCCTCGCTGGCCGATTTGCCCGACTTGGCGGCCTGCGACAGGCGATAGACCGATTCCGACACGTCGGGCGACCCGGCGAACGCCCGCTCGACGGGCTTCAGGTCCCCGCCGCCCGCCAGGGCGCGATAGGCGGCGTTGGCGTAGACGATGCGCGACTGACGGTCGGTGACGAGGAGGCCGTCGGGGCTCGAATCGGCGATCGCCCTGGCCGTGTCGGAACGCGCTGCGCGCGACGGAAACTGCAACAGACCGAGGGCGAAAAGCAGGAGGCCCATGGCGCCGAAGAAAGCCAGCGCGACGATCGCCCAGTTGACGACCGTGGGTCCGAAGCCGCCGGGAGCGAACCATAAAGCCGCGCCGACGCCGGCCGCCGCCAGCGCAAGAACCGCCAGGACGAGGGGATTGGCCGTCCGCTCGATCCGGTCCACCAGGGGCGGGGGCGGCGTCGAAGTCATTGCCAGGATGGGCCCCAAAGCATCGCGAGAGGTGTGCGCCGAGTCGATCTCCACACGCCTGTGCTACCACGCGCTCCGGCCGATGTCTTGACGAGGCGGGACAGGATCCCGGCGGAAAGACAGCGAAAGCCACAGTTTTCATCGGCCTCATGTTTTGTTATGGTTCGCGCTTGGTTCATTCGGAACCGAGGTGGGCGTCGCGCCGAACCTTCGGGCGCGACGCGCCCGCGGGGTCCATGGAATTGAGAAAACGCGTTCCGGCGCCACGGCTCGGCGGGAGTCGTCGGCGCGTCGAAATGCGGAGGTGTCGCTTGCGCGGTCGGCGGCGCGGGCGAGGGAATCAGCATGCAGTGGTTGAGTGATTTATGGGCCGGCGATAACCGCTTCGTTCAAATCGCCGTCGTGGTGGCTTGCGGAATCGCCGTTCTGGTGGCGCTGGCGATCGTCTATCGGGTGGTGTTCGCCCATCGCCTGCGCGTTCCCGGGGGCCGGACGCGCCAGCCGAGATTGGGGTTGGTCGATGCGTTCAGCCTCGACGGGCAGCGGCAACTCGTTCTCGTGCGGCGCGACAACGTCGAGCATCTGGTCATGATCGGCGGTCCGAACGACGTGCTGCTCGAATCGCAGATCAATCGCGCCCTGGCGACGCCGCGCGAGAATGGGCTGGCCGCGGCCGGTCCGGCGGCGCCGGCGCGCCGGCGGGCCGATCCGGCCGCCGGAGCGCCGCCTTCTGCCGCAGCGGCGCCACCCGCGCCGGCGCCCGTCGCGGCGCCAACGGCCCCGGTCGCGCCAGCCGCGGAGGTCCGTCCGATTCCGATCCGCGCGGTTGCCAAGGAGCACCCGGGGCCCGTCGCGTCTCCGCACCCGGCGCCCGTCACGGCTTCGCACCCGGCGCCTGTCGCGTCTGCGCAGCCGGAGCCCGTCGCGCCCCCGCAGCCGGAGCCTGTCGCAGCGCAGGCGTCGTCCGCCGCAGACAAGGCGGCCGAGATGGCGCAGGCCGTTGCAGCCACTCGCGTCGGCTCGGCGCCGGTGCGCCGCATGATGCCGCCGCCGATCGCGCCGCTCGGCCGCGCGACGGTGACACGCCCGCCCGAAAAGCCGGCGCAATCGCCGCAGCCGCCCCAACAGGCGGTATCGCCCGCCCCGGCGCCTGCGGCGTCGACCCCTGCGCCTCAGCCCGCCGTCCCGCCGGGGCCGGTGGCCGTCACGCCGCAGCCGGCCGCAGGCGGCGCGCACCCGCCCCCGAAGGTCGAAAAGACGGAGCGGCCTGTCCAATCCGTTCTGCCGGTCAAGGCGGAGCCGGCGCCGCATCCTGCGACGCGGGAGGCCGGACCCGTCGCGCCGGGCCACGGCCCGCACGTCGCCGGCGCGCCGCCCGTTGTTAGCCCGGCGGCCGGCGCGAGTCCCGGCCAAGCGCCTCATTCGGACGCTCACGCGCATCCTGCGCGTGTCGCCGCCGCTCCGCCCGCCGTCCACCCGCAGCCCGGCGCGAGTCCCGGCCAACCACCCCATCCGGCCGGTTACGGGTATACCGTGCGTGCCGTCGGCGCGCCGTCCGCCGTCAGCTCGGCGCCCGGCGCGAGACCGGGCCAACCGCCCCATCCGGACGCTCATGCGCATGCTGCGCGTGTCGAGACGCCTGGCGCCGCCCCGCATCCGGAGCCGCCGAAGCCGGGGGCCAAGGCGGAAGTCCGGACGCCCCCGCCGAGCGAGGCCGCGCTGGCTTCTCCGTCCGGCGCGCCAGCGCCCGCGCAGAAACAGCCGCCGAAAGCGGACGATCCGTTCGCGGGACTCGATTCGCTGGAAGCAGAAATGGCGAAGCTGCTCGGGCGGGACAAACCGAGCTGAAACCGCCGGTCCGGCCGGCTCCGCGGCCGGACGGTCAATCGTCGCGGTAGATCTTCTCGCGCCGCTCGTGGCGCTCCTGCGCCTCGACCGAAAGGGTGGCGATCGGGCGCGCGTCGAGCCGGCGTAGCGAGATCGGCTCTCCGGTCTCCACGCAATAGCCGTAGGAGCCGTCCTCGATCCGCCCGAGCGCGGCTTCGATCTTGGAGATCAGCTTGCGCTGACGGTCGCGGGCGCGCAACTCGATCGCGCGGTCGGTCTCCGACGACGCGCGGTCGGCGATGTCCGGGTGATTCTCGCTCTCCAGCTGGAGGGCGTTCAGCGTGTCGCGGCTCTCGGCGAGAATCGATTCCCGCCACGAGATCAGCTTGCGTCGGAAATAGTCGCGCTGTCGCTCGTTCATGAACGGTTCTGCGTCCGACGGCTTATAGCTTTCAGAGCCGAAATCGTTCATCCGTGATCCCTGTCCCCGATGGATTTTGGCGGCCTTATAGCGACACCCGGGCGAAGGAACAATGACTATCGTCTAATCGCGGCGCTCGTCCGCGATCACGAGCCGGAGAAGGCGGGGACGGAGCATATTGCCGCAGGCGGCTTGCAAGACGGAGGCGCGCGCTTCACCTTGCCATCGGGATTCGCTACCGCGCGCGTGAATCCGAGTGGAGACTATTCATGTACAAACGCATCATTCTCGCCGTCGACCTCGCCGAGACGTCGACGACGCCAAAGGGGCTGGCCGAGGCGCTTGAGCTCGCCAAGGCCTGGGGCGGCGATTTGAGGCTTGTCAACGTGCAGCCGGTGGTGCCCGCGACCTTCATGGAATACGTGCCCGCCGACTTCGACGCCGAGCAGACCAAGCGGGCGATGGAGGCCTTGAACGAAATGATCGCGGGCATCGACCTGCCGGCGGCGCGCAAGAGCGGCGCCGCGCGGGCCGGCGGCATCTACCACGAGCTCCTGCAAGAGGCGACGGACTGGAACGCCGACCTGATCGTGGTCGGCTCGCACCGCCCGGTGATGAGCGACTACCTGCTCGGATCGAACGCCAAGACGATCGTCCGTCACGCGCAGTGCTCGGTGCTCGTGGTGAGGTGACGGCGTAACCGGGGCCTCGCCTCAGGGCGATCAGGCGGCCAGCGCCTTCATCGCCGCCTCGACGCCGTCCGGCGTGAGCGGAAACATGCGCCGCTGGAAGATGTCTGCGATCATCTGGGTCGACTGCGAATAGGGCCAGTGCTGTTCGGGAGTCGGGTTGATCCAGACCGTGCGCGGCCAGGTCGCGATCGCCCGTTCCAGCCATACCCGGCCGGGCTCCGGATTGAGGTGCTCAACCGAGCCGCCCGGCGAGACGATCTCGTAGGGGCTCATCGACGCGTCGCCGACGAAAACGACGCGGTAATCCCGACCGTAGGAATTCAAAAGGTCGCGGGTGCCGATCCGCTCCTCGTACCGGCGGCGGTTGTTCTTCCACACGCTCTCGTAAAGGCAATTGTGGAAATAGAAGTGCTCGAGCCGCTTGAACTGGCTCTGGGCGGCGGAAAAGAGGTGCTCCGCCGCCTCCACGTGCCAGTCCATCGAGCCGCCGACGTCGAGAAACAGCAGCACCTTGACCGCGTTGCGCCGCTCGGGGCGCAGCTTGACGTCGATATAGCCCTTGTCGGCGGTCGAGCGGATCGTGCCGTCGAGGTCGAGCTCGTCGGGGGCGCCTTCGCGGGCGAAGCGCCTGAGACGCCGCAGGGCGAGCTTGATGTTGCGGGGCCCGAGTTCGGCGTCGCCGTCGAAATCCTTGAACTCCCGCTTGTCCCATACCTTGATCGCGCTGCCCCGCCGGCCTTTGTCCTGGCCGATCCGCAGCCCTTCGGGGTGGTCGCCGTAGGCGCCGAAGGGCGAGGTCCCGCCGGTGCCGATCCACTTCGAGCCGCCCTGGTGGCGTCCCTTCTGTTCGGCCAGACGCTGGCGCAGGGTCTCCATCAGCTTGTCGAAGCCGAGCTTCTCGATCTCGGCCCGCTCCTCGGGACTGAGAAAACGCTCCGCCATGCGGCGCAGCCACTCCTCCGGCAATTCCTTCGCCTCGACCGCGGCGGCGACCGACAGCACGCCCTTGAAGGTGGAGGCGAAGACGACGTCGAACCTGTCGAGGTTGCGCTCGTCCTTGACCAGAACGGCGCGCGACAGACGGTAGAACTCGTCGACCGACCTGTCCGCGAGATCGCCCTCGAGCGCGCGCATCAGATCGAGATATTCGCGCGGCGTCACCGGGACTTGCGCCTGCCGCAGGTTGGCGAAGAAGGTCAGGAACATCGAAACAATCCTAGCGCGCGGCGCGAGGGGCGTGCAATGCTCGCGCCGGGGTAGGGGAAGGGACCTGATGGCTGCTGTTGTCGATCGAAAGACTTTCGCCCTGCCGCGCGCCGTCGCGCCGGACGCGGAAATCTTCGCGGTCGGCGATATCCACGGCCGGCCGGACCTGTTGCACGCCCTCATCGACGAGGCGACGCGCGAGCCGCGCAGGCGGGAGCGCCGCATTCTGGTGTTCCTCGGCGATCTCGTCGATCGGGGTCCCGACAGCCTCGGCGCGATCGATCTGGCGGTGGAAGCGGGGGCGCGAATCGGCGCGGACGAAGAGATCGGGCTCATGGGCAACCACGAGGCGATGATGCGGCTCGCCCTCGATCCCCGTACGCCGTGGGAGGACGCGCTGGACGCGCTGGAAGGCTGGCTGCGCAACGGCGGCGGCGCCGTGGTCCGGCAGTTCGCCGACTTCAAGGTCGAACCGGTCGGGCCGGAAGAACTGCTGACCGTCATCCGCGTCGCGCTGCCCGACCGGATTCGCGTGTGGCTCGAGAGTCTCGGCGCGCACTGGCGTTCGGGGGGAACGCTGTTCGTCCACGCCGGCGTCAATCCCCATGTCGATCTCGAAAGCTTTCTCGCCTTGCCCTGGAACACGCCGCTCGCCGAGGTCGACGAGGACATGCATTGGGCCTGGGTGCGCTGGCCGTTCCTCGAAGCGTCGCCGGCGCCGGGGGGCTTCAGCGGGTATTTCGTCGTTCACGGACACACGCCGAACGACGCCCGGCGCAATCCCTCGCATGACGAGCAGATTCGGAATTTCCGCCTCAATCTGGACGCCGGCTCCGGGAAGACCGGGTTCGCGAAGATGGGCGTGTTTCGCGGCGCCGAGGTCAAGGTGCTGACCGCGCTCGGCCCGACGAACGCGATGCTGAACAACGGTTTCGCCTGATCGGGCGCCGCTCTCTCCGCCCGCGCCGTCGGGTCTGTTCGGTTGACAGCGCGGGGGAGGGCGCATTGACAGGAGCCATGTGCGGTCCGCAATGGGACTGCCGGAAGACGCGGGGGCGAAGACTTCATGCGGATCTGGATCAAGGATCCCTTGGCGATTTTCGCCGCAGGCGCGGAGCGCGGCGTGGTCGTCGAGGGGTCGCGGATCGCCGAGCGGGTCGGCCGGGGCCAGACGCCGGAGCGAATCGACGCCACCTACGACGCGTCGCGCGCGGTGGTGCTGCCCGGCCTCGTCAACGCGCACCATCATTTCTACCAGACGCTGACCCGCGCCCATCCGCAGGCGATCAACAAGAAACTGTTTCCCTGGCTCGTTGCGCTTTATACGATCTGGTCGCGGCTGAAACCCGCTCATCTGCGCCTCGCGGTCCGGATGGCGCTGACCGAATTGCTCCTTTCGGGCTGTACGACAGCCGCCGACCACCATTATCTCTATCCGGCCGGCCTCGAGGACGCCGTCGACATCGCCGTCGAGGAGGCGCTTCGCCTCGGCGTGCGCATGACGGTGTCGCGCGGCTCGATGAACCTGTCGGCCAAGGACGGGGGCCTGCCGCCTGACAGCGTGGTGCAGGACGAGGAGACGATTCTCGCCGACGGCGAGCGTGTCCTGAAGCTGTTCCACGACCCGAAGCCCGGGGCTCGGATCCGCATCGCGCTCGCGCCGTGCTCGCCCTTCTCGATCTCCAAGGACCTCATGACCGAGAGCGCGCGGCTCGCCGAGCGATACGACTGCCAGCTTCACACCCATCTCTGCGAGACCGACGACGAGGAGCAGTTCTGCCTCAGCATGTATGGCCTGAGGCCGGTCGATCTTTTGGAGGAGACCGGCTGGATGTCGAGCCGGGTCTGGCTCGCGCACGGCATCCACTTCAACGCCGAGGAAATCGCGCGGCTGGGACGGGCGGGAGTCGGCGTCTGCCATTGCGCGGCGTCGAACATGGTGCTGACGTCGGGCGTCTGCCGGACTTGCGAGCTCGAGGCGGCCGGGGCGCCCGTTGGGCTCGGCGTCGACGGCTCGGCCTCGAACGACGCCTCGAACATGATGGAGGCCGTCCGCCACGCGCTGATGATCGGCCGCCTGCGCTACGGAGCCGACAAAATCACGCATCTCGACGTGCTGCGCTGGGCGACCGAGGGCTCTGCGCGCTGCCTCGGCCGCTCCGACATCGGAACGATCGTGGAAGGGCGCGAAGCGGACCTCGCGCTGTACACGCTCGACGAGCCGCGCTTTTCGGGCGCCCACGATCCGCTGGCGGCGCTGGTCCTGTGCGGCGCGCACCGCGCCGACCGGGTCATGGTCGCCGGCGAATGGCGGGTCGTCGACGGCATGCCGGTCGGGCTCGATCTCGGCGGCCTGATCGCCGAACACAGCGCCGCCGCGAGGGATTTCGCCTAGAAGTCGGGGCGGCTAGTCCGAGAACTGAACGATCTGATGGCTGTTCGTATCGACAATCGCGTTGCGGCCATTGACGATCGCGCGGCCATAGCCGGGGCGATCGGGCATGGGGGCGGCATCGACGCCTTGCGGCAGCGCCTGACCCACTGCGGCTTCGCCCGGCATGGTCACGTTCGGAACACTGTCCGATGTCGCGGAGCTTGGCCCGATGATCGTGGTCGGGAGGGATGCCGGGGCGACCGACTGCGGCGGGGCATAGACTCCGCGCAATTGGCCCGGCGCCGACTCGGGAGGGCCGTAGACTCCGCGCAAACCGCCAGTCGCCGACTCCGGAGATCCGAAGGCGCCCTGAAGCGTGCTCTTCTGTTGCGCATGGCCCACGGACGCTACGACCAGCAAAACGACGAGCGAAAGAACAGAACGGCGCATGAAAGGCTCCTCATAACGGTCCGTTGCTTCCAATCCGGATCTTAGCAGGCGCCGTCGACGAATGCGATCAGCCGCAGAGCGATGGTCTTTGCGGCCTATCGTTCGCCGCCCGCCGGGTGTGGCGGGACGGTTCGCAAACGCTTTTCCTCCTGCTAAGGAGATCGCTCGCTGCGCTCTTGCAATTCGGATCGCCGGCCGATCGCCGACTTGGCGAATCCCAAAAGCGCGCGGTCCCTCCCGGCGGCCTGGATGAACAGTTGACCGCGTCGCTCATCATTCTCTTCCTCGCCTCGATCTGGGCCGGTGCGCAGAACGCGCTGGCGGGCGGGGGCTCGTTCATTACCCTGCCGTCGCTGATGCTGACGGGCATGGACGCGCGCGCGGCCAACATCACCTCGTGCGTGGCGCTGTTTCCTGCCCAGCTCGTCATGGGCTACACCGGACGCGCGGACGCCAAGGCCCCGCCCGGCCTGCCGTTCGGCGCGTTGTTCGTCATCAGCCTCGTCGGCGGCGCGATCGGCGCCGGCGTGCTCATCTGGACGCCTCCCACGGTGTTCGCCAAGCTCGTTCCCTGGCTAGTGCTGTTCGCGACCGTCGTGTTCGCGTGGGGCGGCTTCTTCCGCAAGCCGCCGAAGCCGGGCGAGGCGCATCACCTGCCGCCGTGGGGCGAGGCGATCGTACAGTTCTTCATCTCGATCTACGGCGGCTATTTCGGCGGCGGCATCGGCCTCTTGATGATGGCGTCGCTGACCATGGCCGGCCTCGCGGTGCGCAACGCCGGCGCGACCAAGAATGTGCTCGCCGGCGTGATGAACGCCTCGGCGGTGGCGATCTTCATCTCCTTCCCGGACGTCCACTGGCTGCAGGCCGGCGTCGTCGCCGTCGGCGCCTCCTTCGGCGGCTGGGCGGGCGCGCTCATGCTGAAGACCGTCAACGAAAAGCTTCTCAAGCTCGGGGTCGTCGCGATCGGCGTCGCGCTGACGATCGGGCTGTTTTGGCAGGCGGCCTGACGGGATCAGCGCGCCGACGGGGCGCGCCATCGCAGCGCGCGGGCCTCGACGACGGACAGCCCCGCGTTGGCGACGACCCCGATCGCGCCGAGGAGGGCGACGCCGGCGAAAATGTCCGCCGATTTGTATGCGCGCGCGGCGAGCAGCACCCATTGTCCGAGTCCGTCGAGCCCCGCGATCATCTCGCACACGACCGCGAGGATCAGCGACACCGTGAGTCCGAGTCTCAACCCGGCGAGGATGTCCGGCGCAGCGGACGGCAGCGAGATTTTCACCACGCCCTGCCAGCACGTGAGCCCGAGGACGCGCTCGACCTCGACGAGCCGCGGCTCGATCGCGGCGAAGCCGTGGATCGCTGCCAGCAGCACCGGCCAGATCGAGCCGAAGGCGATGACGCCGAGCGCCATCTGCGGCGTCAGGCCGAAGAGCGCGATCGCCACGGGAATGACTGCCGACGCGGGCAGGGGGCGCAGGAATTCGAGGGTCGGCGCGATATATTCGCGCGCCGCCTTGGACGATCCGATCAGCGCGCCAAGGGCGACGCCGGCGATCGAGGCCGCGGCCCAGCCGCCGAGCATGTGGCTCACGGTGCCGACGAGTTTCGCGCCCAGATCCGACTGCGAAAAGCCATGCTCAAGCGCCGTCCAGACCCGCGCCGGCGTGGGCAGGAACACGGGCGAGACGAGTTTCAGCGCCGCGATCTCGCCCCAGAGCGCGATCAGCGCGGCGACGACCGCGAGCCCCGCAAGCCGCTAGCCGAGCGCCCTCACCGCGCCGCCTCGACTCGGCCGGCCTGACCGAACAGGCGATGCTGCGCAAGAATGAGCAAAACGTTGAGCGCGTAGCCAACGACGCCGATCCAGGCGACGTAGGCGAGCATGAGAGCCGGCCGCAACGCCTGGCCCGCCGTCATCGCCTCGTAGCCGAGGCCCTGCGGATTGACGGCGATCTCGACCGTCACTGCGACGACCAGCGAGACGCCGGCGGCCAGCCGGAACGCCACGAAGATGCGGGGCAGGGCGGCCGGGGCGACGATCTTGAGCGTCTCCTGCAACGGCGAAAGGCGCAACGCGCGCGCAACCTCGATCAGGCGCGGCTCGACCCCGCGCACCGCCGCGCGCGACAGGATCAGAAGCGGCCAGAAACAGGCGACGGCGACGATCGCGATCTCGAGGCTGTAGCCGAAGCCGAGCGCCACCAGCGCGATCGGGATCACCGCGACCGAGGGAACCGGCCGAAGGAGTTCGAGCGCCAGTTCGAGGAGCCGGTCCAGCGTGCGGATGGACCCGAGCGCGAGGCCCACCGCCAAGCCGAGGCCCGCGCCGACGAGAAGTCCGGCGAAGGCGGAAATGAGCGTGTCGCGCGTGGCGGCGAGAAGCGAGCCGTCGCGAAGGGCGTCGAGAAAGGTGGCGAAGATCTCGGAGGGCGGAGCGACGGAATCGCTCGGGCCGCCGGCGCGCGCGCCGATCTCGGCCAGAATGATGAGGACAACGGGGAAGACGCCTTCGCCGCCTTCATGTCCGCGCCCCGGAATCGCTGGCGTAGATGAAGTCGTAAAGCTTGTGGCGAAGCCGCAGGAATTCCGGGCTTTCCCGGGTCGTGACCTGGTTGCGCGGCCGCGGCAGGTCGACTGCGATCTCGACGCCCACCCGGCCCGGATGCGGCTTCAGCCCGATCACGCGGTCGCCGAGATAGATCGCCTCCTCGAGATCGTGGGTGACGAAGAAGATGGTCGCGCCGGTTCCGCGCGCGATGTCGAGCATCTCGTCCTGGAGCGTCTGGCGGGTCATCGCGTCGAGCGCGCCGAACGGCTCGTCCATCATCAGGGCGGCCGGCTCCTGCGCCAGACAGCGGGCGATCTGCAGCCGCTGCTGCATCCCCCCCGACATCTGCGACGGATACTTGTCGGCGAAGGCGGCGAGCCCGACGCGTTTCAGCAGCGCCGCGATGCGGTCGCGACGCTCGGCGCGCGGCGCGCCCATCGCCTCCAGCGCGAGCGCCACGTTCCCGGCTGCCGTGCGCCATGGCAACAGGGCCTTGGAATAGTCCTGGAAGACGATTGCGACGTCGCGGCGCGGGCCCCTTACCGGCGCGCCGGCGAAGGTCACTTCGCCGCGCGTCGGCCTGATAAGGCCGGAGGCGACCCTGAGCGCGGTCGTCGGAGCCGGAGGAGCCGACCATGCAGACGACCTCGCCCCGCCGGACGGCGAACGACAATTTGCCGAGCACGAGGTGATCGCCGAAGGCGAGGTCGACCTCGCGGAATTCGATCAGCGCGGGTTCGGAGCCGTTCACGCGTCCGGGCTCGCGGCTTCCGGATAGACGAGCGCGAGAGTCGAGGCGATGTGCGCCTCGGCCAGCGCCTGGGCGCGCTCGGTCGCGCGTTCGATCGCCGCCTCCGCGAGGATCTCGTGGCTTTTGACGAACTCGCCCGGATTGGTGAAGGCCGCCATCATCAGGCGCCGGTAGCGATAGGCCTCGTCGTAGAGGCGGGCGCAGGCGGCGATGAGCCGGGGGGAGCCGCAGGCGGCGAGGAGGGACCCGTGGAACCGCTTGTGCAAGGCGTCGAACGCAGGCTCGCCCTCGCCGAAACCCTTGGGATTCTCGGCGATGTAGCGCTTGAGTTGATGCAGCGCGCCGACAATCGCCCCCTCCCAGGCGCCGTCGCCGGCCAAGAGGCTGAGCCGGATAGCCTCGCGCTCGAGTACGCTGCGGATGCGCACGATGTCGGCGAGATCCTGGCGCGAGATCGACTGCACCCGGAACCCGCGCTTGCCGATGGCGTTGACGAGGCCGCGGGCGGCGAGCCGCGACAGCGCCTCGCGCAGGGGCGTCGCGCCCACTCCGTATCGCGCCGCCGTCTCCGCGATGCCGAGGCGGCTGTCCGGGGCGAGCGCGCCGGCGAGAATGTCGGCCTCGATCCTCTGAGCGGCGCGGTCGGCGAGCGTGTCGGCGTCCTCGTGGGTCAAGGCAGGACCAGCTTGTCGAGGTCGGGCGTTCCCTGCAGCATGTCCTGCTGCTTCATCGTCTCGATCCACCAGGCGAGGTCCGAGCCCTTCAAATCCGGCTTGGCGAGGTCGGGCTTCGTCAGCCGCACGAGGTCGATCGGCATCTTGGTGAACTTGGCGATCGACTGGCTGGCGGCCTCGCGGTCGGAATTGACAATCGGCGCCGCCTCCGCGATCGAATCGCGGAACGCCTTGATGACGTCCGGATGCGCCTCGGCGAACTTGCGCGAAGCGGCGTAGAAGATGATCGGATCGGCGCGGGCGAGGTCGGCGGCGTAAAGCGCTGCGACGTCGCCGTTGCCCGCCGCCTTGATGCGGGTGACGAACGGCTCCGCCGTCAAGACGGCGTCGACCGAGCCAGACTTCAACGCGTCGTTCATGGTTGGAAACGTCACTTCGACGAAGTTCACGCTCTTGGGATCGACGCCCTTCTCGATCAGCCACTTGCGGAACAGGACGTGAAGAAACGCGCCGATCCCGGGCGCCCCGACCTTCTTTCCGACGAAGTCCTTGGGCTCCTTGATGACGACGCCCGTCCGGGCGACCGCCGCGATTGTCTTGCTTTCAGCCGGATCCATTACCGAGGCGCCGGCGACCGCGACGAGATCGAGGCCGCCGTCGACCGCCTGCAGGAAGACCGGCGACGTCGGTCCGCCGATCTGGATCGAATCCGACACGATCGCCGGCGGAATGTTGGTGTTGATGCCGATCAGCGCGACGTCGGCGTCGAGGCCGTGCTTGGCGAAAATGCCCTGATCGCGCGCGACCATGGCGGAGGCGCAGTCGCTGGTCGCGGTGCAGGCGATCTTGAGCTTGAACGGATCGGCGAGGGCGGTATCCGCGACGAGGGTGAGGGCGGAGGCGGCGACGAGAAGCGAAAGTCCGCGAAGGGTCATGGGTTTCCTCTCCTCCGGCGCGTGGATCAGCGCCTCTTGATTATCGATAAAAACTAGGATCGTATACAAACGAGCAAAAGGCAAGGGAGGATCGCGCGGTGAAGCTGACGACATATCGGGCGGGAGGCGGGGATCGCGTCGGCGTCGTGGACGTGGAAGGCGGGCGCCTCTTCGATCTCGCGGCCGCCGCGGCGCGGGCCGGCGTCGACGCCGCGCCCTTCCAGTCCATGCCCGCGCTGATCGACGCCGACGACGCCGGCCTCGACCGCGCCCGCCTGCTCGTGGCCGCTCGCGGCGTGGACGCCGACCTGTGGGTCGACCTCGCCGGCGCCGAGCTTCTCGCGCCGCTGCCGGAGCCGCGGCAGATGCGCGATGCGATGTCGTTCGCCCTGCACATCCGCCAGGCCGGCCGGGGCGGAAAAGCCGTTTACGCCATGCGCTCGGGCGGCCTCGAAGCCTTCAACGCGGTGATGCAGGAGCCGCTGGAAGACCTGCCGGCGGTCTATCGCGAGCTCCCGATCTACTACATCACCAACCGGCTGACAGTCGTCGGACCGGGAGCGACCGTCCATTGGCCGCGCTACAGCCAAGTGATGGACTACGAGCTCGAGGTCGCGATCGTCACCCGCCGCACGCGCGCGAACATTCCGAAGAGCGAGGCCGGCGCGCACATCTTCGGCTACACCATCTTCAACGATTTTTCCGCGCGCGATCGCCAGACGGTCGAGATGCAAGGCCGGCTCGGTCCGGCCAAGGGCAAGAGCTTCGACGGCTCGAACGTGCTCGGCCCCTGGATCGTGACTCCGGACGAGATCGGCGATCCCCAGACGCTCGAGGTCGAGGTCCGCGTCAACGGCGAGACGCGCGCCAAGGGCGAAACGAAGGACATGCTCTTTTCCTTCGAGGAGCTTCTCGCCTACGCCTCGGAGGACGAGACCATTCACGCGGGAGAAGTGTTCGGCTCCGGCACCGTCGGCAACTGCTGCGGGCTGGAGATCGGGCGTTTTCTCGAGAGCGGCGACACGATCGAGCTTTCCGTCGACCGCATCGGCGTGTTGCGCAATACGGTGCTGCGCCAGGGCTGAGCCCGGCGCGCAAGACCTTTCAAGGGAGGACGTAATGGCTCGCCGCATGATCGACATCTCCGTGCCGCTGCAGAACGATGTCGCGGCCGACCCGCCCGGGCACGGGCCGAGGATCGAGTACATCGACCATCAGCAGAGCCTGCCGCAGATCCTGCCGTTCTTCCCTGGCCTCAAGAAGGAGGATCTGCCGGATGGGCAGGGCTGGGCGGTCGAGCGCATCCAGCTTTCGACCCACAACGGCACGCATCTCGACGCGCCCTGGCATTATCATCCGACCATGAACGAGGGCGAACGCGCCTGGACGATCGACGAAATCCCGCTCGAATGGTGCTTCCAACCCGGAGTGAAGCTCGATTTCCGCCATTTCGCCGACGGCTATGTCGCGACCGCGGCCGACGTCGAGGCCGAGCTCAAACGGATCGGCCACGAGCTGAAGCCGCTGGAGATCGTCGTCGTCAACACCAGCGCCGGGGCGAAATACGGCCGCCCCGACTATGTCGCCTCCGGCTGCGGCATGGGCGCCGAGGCGACGCTCTACCTCACCGAGCGCGGCGTCCGCGTGAACGGGATCGACGGCTGGAGTTGGGACGCGCCCTTCGTCCATACCGCGAAGCGCTACGCGGAGACGCACGACGCGTCGATCATCTGGGAGGGCCACAAGGCGGGCCGGCGCATCGGCTACTGCCATATCGAGAAGCTGCACAATCTCGAAGCGCTGCCCTCGACCGGCTTCATGGTGTCCTGCTTTCCGGCCAAGATCGAGCGCGCCTCGGCCGGCTGGACTCGGGCGGTGGCGATCATCGACACGTGATCGCGTGCGACGACATGCGGTCTTGAGATTGTCGGGATTGCGGGCAATGACACGGCGTCTCCGTCAATGGACGCCGCGTCATGAAGAGCTATCGCCCGTCGCAGTTCGTCGCCGTCTACCATCCCCTCGTGCGCACGCTGCACTGGCTGATGGCGCTTCTGATCTTTGGCGCGCTCGGGCTCGGCGTGTGGTCGACGCAGTTGCCGCGCGGGGACGCGCGCGGCGAGGTCCTGTTTGTCCACAAGTCGATCGGCGTCGCAGTGCTGGCGTTGATTGTCCTCAGGATCGTCGCGCGGCTCGCCGGGTCGCCGCCTTACGCCGTGGCGCTCGACCGGCTCGTGCACGCCAGCGCCCAAGCGGCCCATGGCCTGCTTTACCTGCTCATGATCGCGTTGCCGGTCAGCGGCTACGTGATGTCGAGCGCAGGCGGACACGATGTGTCGTTCTTCGGCCTTTTCACGCTGCCGCCGCTCGTCAGTCCGGACAAGGCTCTGGCGGCCTCCGCTGACGAGGCCCATTACGTCTTTGCCTGGGCGATCGGCGTCGTGCTCGTCCTGCATCTGGCCGCGGTGGTCTGGCACGGGTGGCTCAAGCGCGACACCGTGCTGACGCGCATGTGGCCGCGCTTCCAGCCCTCCGCCCGCGCGCGCTGAAGGGGAGGGCGCATCCCGACCTTCGCCAGCCGGCGGCGGCCATGCTATGATTGCGGTGGAATACGCCGGCCAGGAGTTCGCCATGGCGCAAGGTTTGACGGCCCGCATTGTCGGGCTGGCGGGAAGCGATCCTCTGCTCGCGCGCATCCGCCAGGAGGCGGAGGAGGCGATGCGGCGCGAGCCCGAGCTCGCCACCTTCCTGATGACGACGATCCTGAACCACCAGACGCTGGAGAGCGCGGTGGCGTATCGGGTGGCGGCGCGGCTCGACAACGCCGACGTCTCCGCGGCGCTGATCCGCCAGACCTTTGCGGAGGCGATCGCCCGCGATCCGTCGATCGGCGAGGCGTTCCGCGCCGACATCATGGCGGTGGCCGACCGCGATCCGGCCTGCCTGCGGATGATGGAGCCGCTGCTCTACTTCAAGGGTTTCCAGGCGCTCCAGGCCTATCGCCTGTCGCACTGGCTTTTGAAGGGCGGCCGGCGCGACTTCGCGCTGAACCTGCAGAGCCTCGCCTCCGCAGTGTTCGGCGTCGACATCAATCCCGGCGCGCGGATCGGCAAGGGCATATTCCTCGATCACGCCACCGGCCTCGTGGTCGGCGAGACGACGGTGATCGAGGACAACGTGTCGATTCTCCAGGGCGTGACTCTGGGTGGCACCGGCAAGGAAACCGGCGACCGCCATCCCAAGATCCGCCACGGCGTGCTGATCGGCGCGGGGGCGAAGATCCTCGGAAACATCGAGATCGGCTATTGCGCGCGCGTCGCCGCCGGTTCGGTGGTGCTGCAGCCGGTGCCGCACAACAAGACCGTGGCCGGCGTGCCGGCGCGGATCGTCGGCGAAGCGGGCTGCGCCGAGCCCGCGCGCGACATGAACCAGATCCTCGCCGAGAAGGGCGTCGAGGCTTAGCGGCGCGAATCCGACGCGCCCCGATTTTTTCAGCGACTTGGTGGTTTGTTGGCGGGATCGAGGTCGAACCAAACCGCTTCCATAAACCATTCCCTTGTCGTGTTGTCAGCCGATTCCCAAAGACGGCGCAGGGCCGTTGCGCTTTCCCACGCCTTCCGAAGAGCAACGCGCGGGTCCACCTCGCCGCCGGCAGCGCGCGCGACCGCGTTCTTCGCTGCTTGGGCTGCATCTTTCGCCGCTCTTCTCGGTTTTGGCGACGCGGCAATGGCCCTTTGTTGCTCGGGAGACAGATCGGCCGCCAAAGCGGCGTCCTGCACCCCAATGCGTCCCTTCTTGACGGCCTCCTTCAATTCCGGTTCGGCTTGCCTCTTGACCTTGCGTGTGGCGTTGATCATTGCATGGCTGACGGCGCCGCCTGCCGCCTTCGCCAGTTCACGGCTCGAGGCTGTATGTGGCTCTGTAATTTTAATTACAGATTCGACTCCCTGCGCCTCGGCGGCTCCCCCTGCGGCGGCTTCCCCGAGAACCGATCCCAACGCGTAGTTTAAGTTGAAATCCTCAGCCTCAACCAACGTGTCGGCAATATCTTGCTTGGTCAGATGACGCCGGATGATGTTGTGGGAAACCACAAACATCAGGGCTTCTTCTCTCGTGCCCTCAAATTCAACGTAGCGCTGCGCTACACCCGCGCTTTTGCAAGCGGCGTCGCGGCAGCGGCCGTCAAGTATCCGCTTCTCGAAAAGCACAATGGGATCATGCAAGCCGTGTGCGCGAATATCCTCTGTCAGGTTCTGCAATTCGTCTTCATCTGCCGCCGGCATTAAGAGGCAGATCGGGTGAGGGTCGGGCCGCTCTGGCGGGTTGTCGATTGGCGTCAAGTTCATTGTTGGCGTAGCTGCATCGCGGGTTGACTCGGGAAATAGGAGAATCGGGTTGCTCGGCCACCCGCAGAAAAACGCCGGCGACCGCGCTGGCGCACGCCGTCGCGCCGACAACGATATCTGTCAAGCCCCTCGCGCTCTTTGCAGAGTCTGCTGGATCAGGCCGCGACCGGCCGGTCGTCGTATTGGCCGCCCTTGGTTGCGAGCGCATAGACGATCCGCGCCAGCTTGTTGGCGAGCGCCACCGCGGTCAGCTTGAACTTGTACTTGACGGTCTTGCGCTCGAGCATTCCGCTCGCCCAGCGGCGCAGGGCGTCGTTATGCCCTTTGCGGTGGCCAAGCGACGAGCAGGCGCCCTGAACCAACAGCTTGCGTGAGAATAGCGGTCGCCCATCTTGGTGATCCGCCCGAGCCGCGGCTTGCCGCCGGTCGAATGCTCACGCGGGGTCAGCCGCTTCGTTGAGCGCGTCGATCTGCCGGACGAGCGGCAGGAGGGCGAGGAGCGCACGCAGTCGGGAACCACGATCTCGCCGTCGTCGTCGTCGACGCCGTCGGCCAGCTCCTTGAGCGCGCAAGCGTTCTGAACCCCCTGCGCGGCGACGACCCCGATTTCCGACAGATGGCCGCGCAGCGCGTTGAGCGCCGCCCGTGCGTTGCCCGACCATCAGCTCGCGCGCGATGGCGCATCAGCTCGGCCTGGTTCTCAACCGAGCGCACGGGAGCGCCCGAGCGGATGCTTGCCGCTTCCTCGACTCGCCTACCAGGGCGGGCTGGCGTGGGATATCCGTCCTAAGCGCTTCAGCGGCTGTCGAAAACGCGAGACTGTGCGGTGAGACAACTCGCCGCATGTTAACATCCGTATTTATCTTGAGTGGGATGGATTGTCAGTCGATGATCTGGTTCACAAGCAAGGGGTGGCGTTATGTTTCTCAAATACGCCTCAGCATTGGCGATAGTCTCCGTCGCAGTGGGCGAGGCGAGCGCCGCAAACTACAAGGTCACGGTGCTGCAGGACGTCGGCGGCCAGGGGTACAGCTATGCTACCGGGATCAACGACTCCCGCCAGATCGTTGGGTCCTCAGATACGGCCCACGGCGCTGACGCGGTGTTGTGGTCGTCCACCGGGACTGGCACCGTGCTGAAGGACGTCGGCGGCCAGGGGAGCAGCTTTGCCGGCGGGATCAACGACTCCGGCCAGATCGTTGGGTCCTCCTATACGGCCCACGGCGCTGACGCGGTGGGCGCTGACGCGGTGTTGTGGTCGTCCACCGAGACTGGCACGGTGCTGAAGGACGTCAGCGGCCAGGGGTCAAGCTTTGCCGCCGGGATCAACGACTCCGGCCAGATCGTCGGGACATCTCTAAGCGAGGACCCGGCCTTCACCTTGGACGCGGTCTTGTGGTCGTCCACCGGGACTGGCACAGTGCTCCAGGATGTCGGCGGCCAGGGGTACAGCCTTGCCACCGGGATCAACGACTCCGGCCAGATCGTCGGGTATTCTCAAACCGGGGACGGCGGCGATGCGGTCTTGTGGTCGTCCACCGGGACTGGCACGGCGCTCCAGGATGTCGGCGGCCAGGGGTACAGCTATGCCAGCGGGATCAACGACTCCGGCCAGATCGTCGGGTATTCTCAAACCGAGGACGGCGGCGATGCGGTCTTGTGGTCGTCCACGGGCGTGGGGACAAATATCTCGGCGGCGTCTTGGGCAGCGATTGGCCAATTGCGCAAGCGACAGCGATCAATGATCGCGGAGACATTGTCGGTTACGGTATCTACCTCTACAACTACCCCTCCACAGACTACACCATCACCAGTTTTCTCCTGACTCCAGTGCCGGAGCCTTCGACTTGGGCGATGATGCTCGCGGGCTTCGCCGGGCTCGGTTTTGCGGGGGCTCGGGCGCGGCGTTCGAAGCGGCTCGTTGCGGCCTGAATCGTCTTGACTGGAAATCGTCCGGGCGCGAACCCCGGGCGTCCACGCCGAGAAAACGGGGCGTCGCCCGAGAACGACCATCTGCAGACCGCCGGCGCTCCCCCATGCTATTCGCACAAAAATGCCTCGCGCGATATCGTTCCGGGAGGCCGCCACCGCTCCTTCGGCCTCCTCAAAAGCCGCCGATTTTTGGCCGAAAAATGCCGTTCCAAATGCCCGATTTTTGCACCAACGCGCGTCTGTAAACAGGTCGATTTGGCCCGTTCGCCATTTGCTCGACTCGGACGCCCGGTGTATCCAGCTAATCGCGAAAACCCGTCATCGCAGGTGACCCCGTGATCCGCTGGCTCGCCGCGTTACCCTTTCTCGGCATGCTGATCGGCCCGGTCTTCCTCAACCGGACGCAGCCGCTGGTGCTCGGCATGCCGCTCTTGCTCGCGTGACTGGTGATGTGGGTGGTGCTCACCTCGGCCATCATCGCGTTGATCTACGTCTTCGATCCAGCCAACCGCGGCGACGGCGGCGGACAGTGAACGCGGCGCTCCTCATCATCTTTGCCTTTGCTGCGCTTGCGCTGGGCCTCGGCCTGCGCGCGGCTCATGGCAAGGACATGAACCTCGAGCAATGGACAGTGGCGGGCCGCGGCTTCGGGGCGATCTTCGTCTTCCTGCTGATGGCCGGGGAGATCTATACGACCTTCACCTTCCTCGGAGGCAGCGGTTGGGCCTATGGGAAGGGCGGACCGACCTATTACATCCTCTGCTACGGCAGCCTTGCGTACATTTTGTCCTACTGGTTGTTGCCGGCGATCTGGCGTTACGCACAGGCCCACCATCTGATTTCCCAGCCGCACTATTTCCGGCACCGGTACGACAGCCCCGTCCTGGGCGGACTGGTCGCGCTCGTGGGAGTCGTGGCGCTGATTCCCTACATGGTCCTCCAGCTCAAGGGGCTCGGCATCATCGTCTCGACGAGCTCCTACGGGTCGATCTCGCCCAGTGTCGCGATTGGGATCGGCGCGGCGATCGTCACGGCCTACGTGATGGTGTCGGGCGTCCGCGGCTCCGCATGGAACGCGGTCGTCAAGGACTCCTTGATCCTGCTGATCGTTCTCTTCATGGGCATCTACCTGCCGCTTCACCTATACGGCGGATTCGGCGCGATGTTCAGCGCGATCGACGAGGCGAAGTCAGGGTTCCTCGCGCTTCCCGAGCGCGGCCAGAACGTGTTGTGGTTCAGCTCGTCCGTGCTGCTCTCGGCGCTCGGCTTCTACATGTGGCCGCACGCGTTTGGCGCGGCGTTCACCGCGCGGGACGCCGGGGTGTTCCGCAAAAACGCGATCGTCATGCCGCTCTACCAGCTCATTTTGCTGTTCGTGTTCTTTGTCGGATTCGCCGCCGTCCTCAAGGTTCCGGGCCTGAAGGGCGGCGAAGTGGATCTGGCGCTGTTCAAAATCTCGATCCAGAATTTCGATCCGTGGTTCGTCGGCGTCATCGGCGGCGCTGGCATTTTGACTGCGCTGGTGCCGGGCTCGTTGATCCTGATGGCCACCGCGACCCTGTTCGCCAACGACCTGTTGGCGCCCCTGACCGGCATCACAAATCCCGATCGCATCGCGCTGATCGCGCGCGCCTCCGTTCCGATCTGGGCGCTCGTGGCGGTCTGGTTCGCGATCGGCGGCAGCCAGACCATCGTGGCGCTCCTCTTGATGGGCTACGCCTTCGTCACCCAGCTCTTTCCCGCTTTGATCGCAAGCCTGATGCCGCGCAATCCGGTCAGCAGCGCCGGGGCCTTTGCCGGCATCGCCGCCGGCGTCGGCATGGTGGCGCTGACGACGACGCAGCACCTGACCCTGACGAACCTGCTGCCGTTCCTGCCCCCGGCGCTCGACGACGTGAACATCGGCATCGCCGCGCTCGTTCTCAATATCGTCGTGCTCGGCGTCGTCAGCGCCATACTGCGCCGGCCGCGGCTCGAGACAGCGGCTGCCGGCGGCCCGGCTGAATAGCGCCGGAGCGCCCCGTGCGCTGACAACGGCCTGCCCGCGACCTGCGAGTAGAATTCGAGACCTCCCGCTAAGTCATTGAAAACATTAGGCAGTTGTTCCGAGAGTCGACCAAAATCCCGCGTAACCTGTTGAAAACAAAGGACAGTTGCCCAAAAACCGCGGTTATGCCGGCAAAACTGTCCGGGCGAGCTCCGTCCAATAGGCGACCCCATGGGCGATGGCGGCATCGTTAAAGTCGTATTCCGGATTGTGCAGCATCGCCGTTTCGCCATTGCCGAGAAAGACATAGGCGCCCGGGACCTGGCGGAGGACAAAGGCGAAGTCCTCCGCGCCCATGACCGGCCTCAGGTCGTCGCGCACATTCTCCGGTCCCGCCACGGCCCGCATGGCCGCGAGCGCCAGCTCGGTTTCGGCCGGGTGGTTGACCAGCGGAGGGTAGGGGAGGCCCCCGCCCGTCTCGATGACGGCGCGCGCGCCGAGCGCCGCCGCCGTGTCCGCTGAGATCCGGCGCAGCTCGGTCTCGATCGTCCTGCCGACCGCGTCCGAGAAGCAGCGGACGTTGCACCTCATCTCGACCCGGCCCGGGATCACGTTGAAGGCGTCGCCGGCGTGGATCGCGGTGATCGACACGACGGCGGGATCGAGCGGATCGACGACGCGGGAGACGATGGTCTGCGCCGCCGTCACGATCGCGGCGGCGGCCACGATCGGGTCGCGGGTGAGGTGCGGAAAGGCCGCGTGGCCGCCCAAGCCCTCGACCGTAATCAAGAACTTGCCCGTCGACGCCATCATCGGCCCGCGCGCCATCGCGAAAGCGCCGATCGGCACGCCGGGCCAGTTGTGCACGGCGTAGGCGCCCTTCACCGGGAAACGCTCGAGCATGCCGTCCTCGATCATCGCCTGCGCGCCCGCGTAGCCTTCTTCGGCCGGCTGGAAGCAGAAGACCAGCGTCCCGTCGAAGTCGCGGGTGTCCGCCAGGCGCCGCGCCGCGCCGAGCAGCATGGTGGTGTGGCCGTCGTGGCCGCAGGCGTGCATGCGCCCGGCGGCGCCGGAGGCGTATTCCGCCCCGGTCGCCTCGAGGATCGGCAGCGCGTCCATGTCGGCGCGGAACAGCACGCGCTTCGCCTCGCCCGCGGCCGGGCCGGCGCCGCCATGAAGCAGCCCGAGCACCCCCGTTTTGCCCACCCCCTCGATGACCTCGTCGAAGCCGAAGGCCCGCAGACGCTCGGCGACCAGGCGCGCGGTGCGCGGAACCTCGTAGCCGAGTTCCGGATGACGATGGAAGTCATGGCGCCATTCGGTGAGCTCCGGGATCATGGCTGCGATTGCGTTGTTGACGGGGGCGTTCATGTCGGCGATCGGCTCCGGTATAAGGGGAACGGGGGCGCCGCGGGCGGCGACTGGACGGGTGAGCCAGTTTGGGCTCGCCTCGCCTCCCGCGCAAGATGAAGCAGGAGCCAAGCCATGAGCTCGCCGGGGCCGGGGCTGCTGAGCCTCGTACCATTCGTCAGCGTCGACCACATGATGCGGATCGTGTGGGACATCGGGCTCGAGCGGATGCTCGTCGACCTCGCCGCCTATATCGAGGAGGACTTCCGGCGCTGGGAGGTGTTCGACAAGACGCCCCGGATCCCGGCCCACTCGGCCGAAGGCGTGATCGAGCTGATGCCGACCAGCGACGGGGCGACCTACGGCTTCAAGTACGTCAACGGCCACCCGAAGAACACGGCGGCGGGCCGGCAGACGGTCACGGCCTTCGGCGTGCTGTCCCACGTCGACAGCGGCTACCCGATGCTGATCTCCGAAATGACGATCTTGACCGCGATGCGCACGGCGGCGACGTCGGCCGTCGCCGCGAGAGCGCTGGCGCCGCGGGGCGCGCGGACGATGGCGATCATCGGCAACGGCGCGCAGTGCGAGTTCCAGGCGCTCGCCTTCAAGGCTTTATGCGGCGTCGAGGCGGTGCGCCTCTACGACATCGATCCGAAGGCGACGCGCAAGGCCGCGGCGAACCTCGAGGGCTCGGGCCTCGCGGTCGTTTCCTGCGCCTCGAGCGAGGAGGCGATTTTGGGCGCCGAGATCGTCACCACCTGCACCGCCGACAAGCGCAACGCGACCATTCTGACCGACAACATGATCGGCGCCGGCGTCCATCTCAACGCGATCGGCGGTGACAGCCCGGGAAAAACCGAACTTCATCCGGACATTCTGTTGCGCTCGGACATCTTCGTCGAATACGCGCCGCAGACCCGCATCGAGGGCGAGATCCAGCAGCTCAAGCGCGACCACCCGGTGACCGAGCTTTGGCGCGTCCTGACGGGACAGGCGCCGGGGCGGCGCGACGCGCAGCAGATCACGCTGTTCGACGGCGTCGGCTTCGCGATCGAGGATTTCTCTGCTCTGCGCTACATCCGGGACCACCTCGAGGGTGCCGAACACTATATCAACCTCGACCTGCTCGCCGATCCCGACGATCCGCGCGACCTTTACGGCATGCTGCTGCGCCACCGCCCCTGAACGGGAAAAACCGAGATGGTCCTGACCGACGCGGATTTGAGCGATTTCTCCGCCTGGCGAAGACTGCTTCACCGCGCGCCGGACCTCTCGGGCGCGGAAGCGGAGACCGC
Source organism: Roseiarcus sp. (assembly GCF_052145395.1). Classification (NCBI taxonomy): domain Bacteria; kingdom Pseudomonadati; phylum Pseudomonadota; class Alphaproteobacteria; order Hyphomicrobiales; family Roseiarcaceae; genus Roseiarcus; species Roseiarcus sp. Next base: position 5,413 of record NZ_JBKQOT010000063.1, on the reverse strand, counting down.
TTGCGAAGTGCGCCGCTTCCTCGCCCCGACCGCGCCGGACCAGGTCATCGCCGGACTCGGGGGTCATGGCGTCGCGTTCGTTTACCGGGGCCAGTCGCCCGGTCCGACGGTCCTCTTCCGCGCTGAACTCGACGCCCTTCCGATCGAAGAGATCTCGACCTTCGCGCACCGGTCGGCGCGGGCGGGATCAGCGCATCTCTGCGGCCACGACGGCCATATGGCGATTTTGGCCGCGACTGCGCAGGGGCTCGCGGCCGAGCGGCCGCAGCGCGGCCGCGCCGTGCTCCTGTTTCAACCGGCCGAGGAAGATGGATCGGGCGCCGCCGCTGTCGTCGCCGATCCAAAGTTTCCCGAGATCAGGCCCGACTTCTGCTTCGCCTTGCACAATATGCCGGGCCTGCCGCTTGGCTGCGCGGCGCTGAGAGCGGGCCCGGTCGCCTGCGCCTCGCGCGGCATGAAGGTCGTCCTGAAGGGCCGGACCGCTCACGCGAGTACGCCGGACCAGGGGGCCTCGCCGATGGCCGCGCTCGCCGGGCTGATGCCGGCGCTGACGGCGCTTGGCGCGCTCGGAAAACTTGACGAGGACTTCGCCATGGCCACCGTGACGCACGCCGAAATGGGCGCGCGAAGTTTCGGCGTCGCTCCGGGAGATGCGGAACTCTGGGCCACCCTGCGAACACTGACCGACGCCCGCATGGAGCGCCTCTGCTCCGAGGCGGAAGTGCTCGCCCGTGGGACCGCGACCCGGGAAGGCCTCGCGCTTTCCATAGGTTACGCCGACGCGTTCGCGGCTTGCGACAACGCCCCGGAGGCGGTCGCCCATCTCGCCGCCGCCTTGGATGCGGAGCGCGTCCCCTATGGCGAAACCGGCCAGCCGATGCTGGCCTCGGAGGACTTCGGCGTCTTCGGCCGCGCCGCGCCGTCGGCGCTTTTCCTGCTCGGCGCCGGGGAAGACTGTCCCGGCCTGCACAATCCCGACTACGACTTCCCCGACGTCCTGATCGGGATCGGCGCGCGCGTCTTTCTCCGTACCGCGCGGACCCTCCTTGCCTGACAGGGACAGCCGTTCAGGCGAAGGCGAGGTCGGGGTAGCGACGGGCAGCCGTGGCGCCGATCAGGATGATGGTTTCGCCCTGCTGCTCGCGAACGCGGATACGACACCCGGGGGCGGCCAAATCCTTCGCTATTCCAATGACTTTTGGCCAGGCTGCGCGCGAATCGATAAGCGCCACCGCGCGCTCCGCGGCGATGATGTCATCGCCTTGAAGCACTTCAAAATCGTAATATTGCATCGGGTCCCTCCCATTGGCGGTCCCCACCTCCCGCATCCCGCCTTTTTGCCCCGGCGGTGACGTTGGACTTAAGTAGCACAGCTGTTTGCCCGTGGCTACGCTGTCGACGGCGATTCTGTACGACTTTAGGCGAGTGTTTCGCGACGGCCGGCGCCCCATGAGCGCCTGATGCCCCACGCCGACCGTCGCTATCCCCGACGCACAAGGCGGCGAGGCGACCTTCTTTGCAAGCGCGCGGTCAAAGCAAACCTGCAGGCGCAACGGGCGCCTTTCGGATCGTCTGTTGGCTTATGTCCAGCCCCACGTCGAGGGCCGGCGACCGACTTTTTTGATCCGATTATGCGTTTCTCGCGGCGCCAGTCGGAACGCGCATTGATGTGGCTCAATAAATGTCGTTAACCGCCCTCGCGGGGCGCACCGGACACACCCAGGCGGCGAAGCTCGATCGCCGGACAGCGGTTCATGACCACGGTCACGCCGCGGGCGCGGGCGCGCCCGGCGGCGGCCTCGTTGATCACGCCTAGCTGCATCCAGATGACGCGAGGCAGCGGATCGAGGCTGAGAGCCGCGTCGACGGCGTCGCCGGCTGCGGCGGAATTCCGGAACACATCGACCATGTCGACCGGAGGCGGCACGTCTGCGAGCCGAGCGGCCACCGGACGCCCGCGGATCAGCGCGCCGGCGTGGCCGGGATTGACCGGAAAAGTCTCATATCCCCGGTCGATCAGGATTCCGAGCACCTCGTTGGATGGCCGGGTGGGTTTGGGCGAGGCGCCGACGACGGCGATCCGGCGCACGCTCATCAGGATGTCGCGGATCGCAACATCGTCGAGGCCGTCCACCACAGGCATTTCAGGCGCTCCAGCGGGGTTCGCGCTTTTCGAGGAAGGCGGCGATCCCCTCGGACGAGTCGGGCTCGGCGAGGTTCTCGACCATCGCCTTGGCGGCGAGCGCATAGGCCACGGACAGCGGCTCCTCGATCTGCTCATTGAAAGCGCGCTTGCCGATCGCCAGCGTCGGCGCCGAGCGCGACGCGATGCTGGTCGCCAAGACCTTGGCCTCGGCGAGCGCCCGGCCCTGCGGAACGACGCGGTTGACGAGTCCCATGCGCTCGGCCTCGGCGGCGCTGTAGAGCTTTCCGGTGAGCGCCATCTCCATCGCATGCTTGCGCGAGAGTGTCCGTCCGACGGCGACCAGCGGCGAGGAGCAAAAGAGCCCGATGTTGACGCCGGGCAGGGCGAAACGCGCCGCCTCGCCCGCGACCACGAGGTCGCAGGAGGCCACGAGCTGGCAGCCGGCCGCCGTGGCGACGCCTTCCACAGCCGCGATCACGGGCTTCGGCAGGGCGACGATCGCCTGCATCAGCGTCGCACAGCGCGTCATGATGAGCTCGTTGAACGCCCGCCCGCGGTCGGGGTCGTTGCGGTGCGCCTGGATTTCGCGCAGGTCGTGGCCGGCGCTGAGCGCCGGTCCCTCGCCGGCGACGACGACGACGTGCGCACTCGGGTCTTTGGCGATGTCGGCGAACGCGACGATCAGCGTGTCGATCATGGCGAGGCCGAGCGCATTACGGTTCTGGCTTTGCGCGAGCGTCAGGGTGACCACGCCGGCGTCCTCCTCGCGGCGGACGAGTTCGGACGACACGGAGGCGGACGAAGTGGTCATTACGTGTTCCTGTTTGCGGCGTCGCTGCACGCTAGGATACGATACCACGCGCCCCCCGTCGACGCGGCCCGCGGCTTTTCGAGCCAAGCCTCTTAACGAGCAAGGGGCGCGCTTGTCTTGACCGCGGCTTGCGATCGCCGCGAGGGCGGTAGTGCGCTTTCTGCAGGCCGCCACGCCATTGGGCGTCGTCCGGACATGCAAGTGTCTCGCGCCGATCAGGTTCGGAAACGTGGCGCTGACGACGGAGGCTCCGCCGGATGCCGGCGCTTTGGCGGGCCGACCATTCCCAGGCGCGGATTCAGCATTTTCAATAAGTTGCGGCGGGTTTTCCGGGCGATTGCGGACAGCCGGGCCGGCAGACGCGAAAACTCCGCCATGCTGGGAAACGCAAGGCGTCGCGTCTCCAAGCATACTCAAGCGGGCGGCGACGTTCGATCTCAATGGAAGATTTTTCGACACTCTCCGATCAAGATGCTATGGGGGTTGGCGGCCGCGTGATCGGTTATCCTCAAAGGTTGTCCAACACCTCAAGCAGGAGCACCCGATGAGCGAAGCTTTCGATCCGCGCAAATCCGCGACCGCCTTTGACCAGGCTAGCACCCTCGTGGCCGTTCTGGAACTGAGCGGCAAGTCGTGGCAAGCCGGCGCAATCGTGCCGGGTGTGTCGCGTCGTCCCTCGCGCCAACTCGAGGCCGGGGACATCGATGGCGCGCTCAGGGCGATCGAGCAGTGGAAGAACGAGGCGACCAAGGCCGGCCATGACGTGCGGCGCGTGGTTGTGGGCTACGAGGCGGGCCTCGACGGTTTTTGGATCGCGCGGGCCCTGCGCGAGCGCGGGATCGAGGTCTACGTCATGCATCCGGCGAGCCTACCGGTCGAGCGTCGCGGCCGGCGCGCCAAGACCGACCGCATCGACGTCGACATTCTTTTGCGGGCGCTTCTGGGCTGGCTGAGGGGAGAACCCCGGCACTGCACGATGGCGCCCATTCCGAGCGAGGCGGAGGAGGACATGCGCGAGCCGGGACGTCAGCGCGAGACCCTGACGGCGGCGCGCCTGAAGGTCGAGAATCAGATGCGCAGCCTGCTCGCCCGCTTCGGCGTCGCCCACTTTCGGCCGCGTCTGAAGAAGGCTGCCGAGCATCTGGACAAGCTGCGCGCCTTCGACGGAAGGCCGCTGCCGGCGAACACCAAGGCGAGCCTCGAGCGCCTGTTGGCGCAGCATCGGTTGTTGTCCGAGCAGCTGAGAGAGATCGAGGCGGCCCGCGAGCGGGTCGTCGCCGTCGCCGATCCCGACCGCTTCGAAAGAATGATCCAGGCGCTCGCCCGCCTCGTCGGGGTCGGGGTGGAGACGGCCACGACACTGGTCCACGAAGTCTTTTCGCGACGCTTCCGCGACCGCAGGGCGCTGGCCGCTTTCGTCGGCATGACCGGCACGCCTTACGACAGCGGCGGGTCGAGGCGCGAGCAGGGCCTGAGCAAGAACGGCAATCCGCGTGTCCGGCGCATTCTCACCCAGCTGATGTGGCGCTGGCTGATGTTTCAGCCGCAAAGCGCGCTCGCCCAGTGGTTCCACGGGCGCACGCAAGGCGCCAAGGGCCGGACGAAAAAGATCATGGCCATCGCGTTGGCGCGCAAGCTGCTCGTCGCCCTGTGGCGCTACGTCGAGACCGGCGTCGTTCCCGAGGGCGTGCGTCTGGCCGCGGCGTAACGATCAAGGAGAGCGCAACCCGACAACGCTTTTCGAACGCGACACCAACAACCAGGCGACAGAGCGATGCTGACGTCTGCAACGTGTCCAAGGTGGGCAGGTCGCCGTGCCGGACTATGGCTGCAAGACGCCGTCATCAAGATTGGTCCTGCCCCCTTGGCTCCCCAACCGGCCCAGCGAAAAGGGCATCATGGTCTGGCGCTTCCCCATGAGCGCCGCCGGATACGAGTTTGCCGGCCGCGTGCGGCCTAAAGCGAAGGGGAGCCGCCTTGGATCGACGTTGCATAAAGCCTCACGCCTTGCCCGAGGTCGACTGGAACATGGCCCACGGGAGCGCGGGACCTTCCCCGGCTCCGGCCTTATCCGCGGTCCGACCGCGGCGAGGGCCTGAGCCCGTGCTCGCCGTCAACCCCGCCTCGCTGACGCGAGCCGCCGCTTCGCGGTCGCTGACGCGAGGGTTGACCGCTGCGCGCGGCTCAGGCGTTGGGCAGTCATGGGCTTCGACGGGCCAATCCGCCCCTTCGGGCCGCTTGTCCGCGTCGAAGCCCATGAACTCAAGAGATGTCCGCGTCCGTCCCGCACCGAAAAGGACCCTTGACAATCCGATCCCCATACGAGTCTGGCCGCTATCGCGCGCCGCCGGTCCGCCGGGCGTACATCCCAAAAGCGGACGGCTCGCAAAGGATGCTCGGCATTCCAACCTTCGAGGACAAGGTGGCGCAGCGCGCCGTCACGATGGTGCTGGAGG
>NZ_JBKQOT010000062.1:0-2509 GCF_052145395.1 Roseiarcus sp. | reverse complement strand
CCCAACCATGTCGGCGAACAGAACGGTAATCAGCCGCCGGGTCGGATCCGAGGAAAGGTTCGTGGCACCGGTCATTTGATTAGCTCATGGCGCGTTTGGTCTGGCTTTGAAGCATGATCGACGATCGACGCGCGACCCTATCGCCCTCGAAAAAGCGACCGTGATCTCGAAGTGGGTTGACTTGCCGACGTCCCTCTGTCGTCTCAGTCGCTTAACGATGGCCTTCCTGTTCCCTTTCGAAGTGCAACCGTATGGCGGCGCACGGGCCGCGACGCTGATGCAGATCAATTACAGGCGGAAATAGGCGGTGGCGCGGATGAAACTGCGGCTCCCCCCCACAGCCATCCAGCCAAAATAGCGATGACTGCAAAGGACTCCATTTCACCCGTTCGCCACGCCATCGGCCAACAGCCGCTTCTTGCGCACAGCCGACGGCCGGAGTCGACGTGGAGGGGACGTTGCGGACCGCGGAGTCGGACTCCTCCGTGTCGGACTCCTCCGTTGCGAAGCCGCGCCGCCGCCAATACTTTGTGCGCGGCCGCGCCCGCAATCCCGTCCGGCGACGGCACCTGACGCTTCTCCGCTCGGAGCCCTCTCATGATCCCGCTCGTTTTGACCTTCGTCGGCGATGACAGACCCGGACTGGTCAACGCGGTCTCCGAAAAGATCGCCGCGTTCGGCGGGACCTGGCTCGAGAGCCGCTCCGCCCGGCTCGCCGGCAAGTTCGCCGGCATTTTGCTCGTCAACGTGCCCGACGCGAACGTCCACGCCCTGCAATCGGCGTTGCGCGGCCTTGCGCCGGTCGGCCTGCACCTGACGATCGAGCGCGGCGCGGTGGAAGAGGCCAAACCCTCGCGCTTGATTAACCTCGACATTCTCGGCAACGAGCGGCCCGGCATCGTGCGTGACGTGACTCAGGCGCTGAGCGGCCTCGGGGTCAATATCGAGGAATTCGAGAGCGGTCTCGAAAGCGCCGCCTTCACCGGGGTCGAGATGTTCCGCGCGCACGCCCGCCTCAGCGCGCCCAAGACGCTGCCGCTCGACGACTTGCGCAAGGCGCTGGAGCGGCTCGCGGGCGAGATCATGGTCGATCTGACGGTCGGCGAGGCGGATCGGCTCGCCTGACGCGCCGCTGCCCCCGATAGCCCGCCGAGAGACGGGCGTCCTTTCCGACGCCCTTTGGTTGCCCTCCACGCGATGGCTCTGCTGTCCAGCCCCTTGCGCGGCCGGACGGGCGTTGCCATAAGGCGCCCTCATCAAATCCGACAAAAGCGAAAGATGATGGCGACCTTTCCCGAGCGCGTGTTCTCTGGCGTTCAGCCGACCGGCAACCTCCACCTCGGCAACTATCTCGGCGCGATCAAGCGCTTCGTCGCGCTGCAGGAGACCCGGCCATGCTTCTATTGCGTGGTCGACCTGCACGCGATGACGCTCCCGCACGAGCCGGACCAGCTCGCCCGCACGACCCGCGAGGTGACGGCGGCGTTCCTCGCCTGCGGCATCGATCCGAAGCGCAACGTCGTCTTCAACCAGAGCCGGGTCGCAGAGCACGCGGAGCTCGCCTGGGCGCTCGATTGCGTCGCCCGCATGGGCTGGCTCAACCGCATGACCCAGTTCAAGGATAAGGCGGGCAAGGATCGCGAGAACGCGTCGGTGGGCCTGTTCAACTATCCGGTGCTGATGGCGGCGGACATTTTGATCTATCGCGCGACCCACGTTCCGGTCGGCGACGACCAGAAGCAGCATCTGGAGCTCGCCCGCGATGTCGCCCAGAAGTTCAACAACGACTTTGCCGAATCGATCGCCGCGCACGGTCACGGCGACGCGTTCTTCCCGCTGCCCGAGCCGCTGATTCAGGGTCCGGCGACGCGTGTCATGAGCCTGCGCGACGGCGCCAAGAAGATGTCGAAGTCCGACACGTCGGAGAATTCCTACATCGCCCTCACCGACGATCCGGACACGATCGCGCAGAAGATCCGCAAGGCCAAGACCGACCCGGAGCCGTTGCCGGGCCATCTCGACGGTCTCGCCGGCCGCCCCGAGGCGGAGAATCTCGTCGGCATTTTCGCCGCGCTCACCGACCGCACCAAGGCCGACGTCGTGCACGAGTTCGGGGGCAGCCCGTTCTCGGCCTTCAAGACGGTGCTCGCCGACGTGACGATCGAGAAGCTCGCCCCGATCCGGGCGGAGATTCTGCGCCTTTCGGCCGATCCGGCTTATGTCGATTCGGTGCTCGCCGACGGCGCCGAAAAGGCGCGCGCCATCGCCCGGCCGAACATGGACGCCGTCAAGGACATTCTCGGCCTGATTCGCTGAAGCGTCGCCTCGCAACGCAGAGATTTCTTTTTTCTTTCGCCCCGCGGACCGGCCGCAGTCTGCGGAGCGCTGTCGTCATATATATTGTTATATGCTGCGGTCTCGATCGCTATATATTGAATTTCGCCTTCTTTTCGCCGGTCCACCGCCCGCGATTATGGTTAACGACTTTCCCCCAAACATTTCGTAATCC
>NZ_JBKQOT010000061.1:0-3288 GCF_052145395.1 Roseiarcus sp. | reverse complement strand
CAAGGTCGACATCCGCAAGCTCGAGCATTTCTTGCAGCACCTTGATCGGCGCCTTGAACATCTCGACGAATTCGAGAAGTCCCTGGGTCGTGCGGTTCAAGCCCCCGGAATAGCTGTAAGCGTCCGGGTCGTGCTGCGAGAAATGCTCGAGCTTGCGGATGTCGACCTTGCCGACGAGGGTGGAGATGTCCTGGTTGTTCTCGTCGCCCGGCTCGGTCTTGGCGACGCCGATCTGGCGCAGCTTCGAGGGGTAGAGCTTGACCACGGAAAAGCGGGAGATGTCACCGTCGAAAGCGTCGAGGCGCTTGGACGCCCAGGGCGAGCAGATGCCCGTCAGACGGCGGAGCGGAATGCCGTAGCGGCTCTCGAGCGCGGCGGCCATCGTCTCGGGACGGAAAATCCCCAGCGGCGATTCGAACACCGGGCTGATCTCGTCGCCCGCCGCGAGCACGTAGATCGGTTGCGTCTCCATCAGCGCCTTGAGGCGCTCGGCGAGCGACGACTTGCCGCCGCCGACCGGACCGAGCAGGTAGAGGATCTGCTTCCTCTCCTCGAGACCCTGCGCGGCGTGCTGAAAATAGCTCACCACCCGCTGGATCGTGTCCTCCATGCCGAAGAATCCGGCCATCGACGGGTAGAGCTTGATCGTCCGGTTGAGGAAGATGCGGCCGAGGCGCTGATCCTTCGACGTGTCGACCACGACCGGCTCGCCGATCGCGGCGATCATCCGCTCCGCGGCGGAGGCCGTCATCCCAGGGTTGTCGCGGCAGCCTTCCAGGTACTCGGTCAGGCTCATCGTCTCGCGCCGCTCGCGCGCATAGGCTGAGGAGAAGAGTTCGTTGATGTCCGGACTCCTTCCGGTCGCGCCAGACGCGGCCTGCTTGGAGTCAGACCCCGCAAGTGCAAAACCGGCGTTCGGGCTCATGGCGTGTCTCCAACTAGACTCGGCTCCGATCGCGCGCCTTCATGAGCGTGATTCGGAAAGGTTAAAAGACAGTGTACGCGTGTCTCGAATTGAGACAATCGACAGGCGGCTCGGACCGGGACTAGTCCACCAGGTTCTTGTGCTGTGGGCCGACTTCGGTGACTGGACCCCGCGCCCAAGCGCCATGAATTCTCGCTCGTCACAATTCCACCTTCGACGCCGAACACGCGACTCCGCGATCCGGTCGTCTATACATGCCTTTGATGGCGCGGGCGTGTTCGCCGGCCACAAACTCGACGCGGCGCCCTTCCGTTCCAACAGAACGACCGGAAAGGGCCGGCACGCTGCCTTGACGCCTGAGCCGACGCAAGTTCGGCGCCGAGCATCATCCGCAAGCAACGATCCTGAGTTTGGCGTTAAGCGGCCCCGCCGCGCCGCGGGTGGTGACGGTTGCCCCTAAAATGAGCGAAAGTGCGGCAATTGCAGGCCACGACCGCCGCGATGCCCGATTATTTTGCAGAACGAGCCGCCGAAATTCGCCCGGAAAGCCGTTTGGCCGCTCGCAAGGCCATGATTTCCCAGGGGGGAGGGATTCCGTGACCGAGGAAGGCTCGCGCTTCGATCTTCTTTTTCCCTCGCGGCGGACGCCGGCCCGATGACGTCTTTTTGAGCCGACGGCCGGCATCGCGTCCCCGCGGCTCGCCGGATCGAGCGGCCCGAATGGGGGCGCCGCGGCGATCGGCCGCGGGGCGCAGCGGCAGCGCGGAAAGCGCGCGCCAGCCCCGGCTGGCCTCGGGTTGCCGCGCCAGCGGCTCGACCCTGCTGCTCGCGGCGGCGGCCCCCAGCCGGCTCCTGTTCAGAAGGACGAGCGGCCCGTCCCCCACGCCAAAACAAGAAACGACAGAACCGTCCAAATTCCGCGTCGGCGATTTTCCGTTCGTGACGCCAGCGCCGCCCGAGATCGCCGCAATTTTGGGCGCCTAAATCCGCGGCAAACCTGTTGGATAGAGACTATAGCGCCGCCCCCGCGGCGCCGCGCTCGGCGAGCAGCCTCGCAATGTGCGCGCGCAACTCCGGCACGCCTTCGCCGTCGCGGGACGAGGTGAAGATCACCTCGGGGTAGGCGGCGACGTGCTTGCGGAGCGCTTCGAGAGTCGACTCGATCCGCGCCGCCTGGTCGGTGAGCTTCACCTCGTCGCGCTTGGTCAGCACGACGGCGTAGGAGACGGCGGAGGCGTCGAGGAGTTTCATCGTCTCGTGGTCGCTGTCCTTCAGCCCGTGGCGGCCGTCGACCAGGACGAACACGCGCAGGAGCGACGGGCGCCCGCGCAGGTAGTCGCGCGCGAGCTTGCCCCACGAGGCGGACTTCTCCTTCGACACCGCGGCGTAGCCGTAGCCTGGCATGTCGACCAGCGTCGCCTTGCCGGCAAGGTCGAAAAAGATCAGCTCCTGGGTGCGGCCCGGCGTGTGCGAGGTGCGCGCCAGCGCGTTCCGGCCGGTCAACGCGTTGATCAGCGACGACTTACCGACGTTGGAGCGGCCGGCGAAGGCGACCTCCGGCGCGCCGACGGCCGGCAGACCGTCGGACCGCGCCGCGGCGAAGACGAAGTCGCACGGGCCGGCGAACAGTTTTCGGCCCGCCTCGATCCAGTCGGTTTCGGGCATTGTGGCGTCGCGGCGCGGGGAGTTCACCACCAAGGACACAAAGGATCACGAGGGCGTTCTTCGCGCCCCTTCGTAATCTTCGTGGTGGGAGAGACGCCGCTCACGTCGACGTCTTGGCCGGTGGCGTCTTGGATGGGGCAGGAGCGGCCGAAGCGCTCTTGCGGGAGAACATCCTGGACAGGTTGTCAAAGAGCTCCAGTTTCATCCCGGCCCTCTTCATGATGAGAGACTGCTGCAAGATCGTCAGCGTGTTGTTCCACGTCCAGTAGATGACGAGGCCGGCCGGGAACGTGCCCAGCATGAAGGTGAAGATCACCGGCATCCACGCAAACATCGATTTTTGAACCGGATCAGCGGGTTCAGGGTTCATCTTCATCTGGAAGAACATCGATACGCCCATGATCAGCGGCCAGACGCCGAGCGCCAGGAAGTGGCCGAATACCGGCAGCGCCGTCGGGTCCCAGGGGATGAGGCCGAACAGGGTGAAGACGTTGGTCGGGTCGGGCGCCGAGAGGTCCTTGATCCAGCCTAAGAACGGCGCGTGCCGCATCTCGATGGTGATGAAGATGACCTTGTAGAGTGCGAAGAACACCGGGATCTGGATCACCATCGGCAGGCAGCCGGCGACCGGATTGACCCCTTCCTTCTTGAACAGCTCCATCTGCGCCTGCTGCTGCTTGGCGCGGTCGTCGGGATAG
>NZ_JBKQOT010000060.1:0-9884 GCF_052145395.1 Roseiarcus sp. | reverse complement strand
TGAAATAGAGGATCAGGCTCACGGTCGCGCCGAACAGCAGGTTGACCGGGAAGGCGGCCAGGAACTGGGCGATCGGCTGGACGGCCTCCGCCCAGCGTGGCCGGAGGCCGATCCAGACGCTGATCGGCACCCAGATGATCGACGCCAGGAAAATCAGCACAAGGACGCGAATGAGCGTGTAGAACGTAAGGACGAAGACGTGAATCACCTCATCCCAGCCGACCTCCGTGGCGATGTACTGCACCGTGAGCCAAATCGCCCATGCGGCGACGGCCACAACGATGAGGATCCAGAGGGCGTCGACGATTCGCGACGGCTGTTGCTCGACCTTCCCGCGTCTTGCCTGCAGCATGCGCGGGATATGAATCGGCAAAAGGCTTATGCTCCGCAGCGCCTCAAAGACCGGACGGGCGGCGAGGCGAACCCAATAGGTGCGCTGGAGCAGGTTCAGCATCCAGGAGCTCCCGGTGACCTCGCTCTCCGACAATTCGACCTTGAACTTGTCGGCCCAGGCGACGATCGGCCGGAACAGCAGCTGATCGTAAAGCAGGATGACGATCGCCATGGTCAGAACCGCCGCGCCGATCGCCCACCAGTTTCCCTCGTCGTTCGCCTTGGCAATGTAGGAGCCGACCCCGGGCAGCGTGATGGTCGTGTCGCCGACCGTGATCGCCTCCGACGCGACGACGAAGAACCATCCTCCCGACATCGACATCATCGTATTCCAGATGAGGCCCGGCATGGCGAAGGGCGCCTCGAGCTGCCAGAACTTCTGCCAGCCGGTAAGCCGGAACCCACGCGCCACTTCGTCGAGATCGGGCGGCACCGTGCGCAGCGACTGGTAAAGGGAAAAGGCCATGTTCCAGGCCTGGCTGGTGAAGATCGCGAAGATCGCGGCCAATTCGGCGCCCAGCGTGTTGCCGGGAAAGAGGCCCAGGAAGAACGTTACGGTGAAGGACAGGAAGCCCAGGATCGGGACCGACTGCAGGATATCGAGGATTGGGATCAGCACCATCTCCGCCCGTCGGCTCTTGGCCGCCAGCGTCGCATAAGTGAAGGTGAAGACCAGAGAGAAGAAAAGCGCGGCGAACATGCGCAAAGCGGTGCGCAGTGCGTAGTAAGGCAGGTTCCAGTAGTCGAGCGACACGACCGGTTCGTTCGCCGCAGGCAAAGGCGCCGAAATGCCGTGATAGCTCTGGGCGACCGCCGTCAGAATCGCCATGATCGCCGCGAAAGCGATCAGGTCCCACTGGTTAGGCAGGACCCGCCGTCGAGCGGAGGAGGGGCTGAAAAGCAAGGGCATAGGCGATTTCCGATTGGCGCGAGACGACGAAACCAAGGATTTCATGCGGACGGGCCGTCGCACGGCATACGACACGCTTCCAAATGCCGAGGCAATCGGAAATTGTGGCGGCCGAGCGTTCGACTTGCCACAGTTCCCTTGACGGCCGGATATGACAAACTGACGACGGGGCCTTGCGGTCGCGCGAAAGTCTGACTTCACGACGAGGCGCCTCGCAAAGTGCGAGTTCGAAAGACGCAACGGCGCGGGCAGGCCCTCATGCGGGTTGGGGCGCCCGTCACAGCCGCTTCGTGGCGGGTCACGGCGCGGGCGGAGGCGGGATTCGTTTCTCGTGGAAGCGCTTGCGTTTGGCGCTCGCCTCGCCTATATCCGCGCCCATTCCACAGGCGGATTTCAGCGGCTCCTGCTCAAGGTCCCGCTCCGGTGGCGAGGGTCTCCTCGCCGTTCATGATCCGCCGAGGCTCAACCGGACAAGGACGACAATTCCATGGCTCTGCCTGATTTCACTATGCGCCAGCTGCTCGAAGCGGGCGCGCATTTCGGTCACCAGTCCCACCGCTGGAATCCGAAGATGGCGCCGTTCATCTACGGGACGCGCAACTCGATCCACATCATTGACCTCGCCCAGACCGTGCCGTTGCTGCACCAGGCGCTGAAGACGGTGTCCGACACGGTCGCCAAGGGCGGCCGCGTGCTGTTCGTCGGCACCAAGCGTCAGGCGTCCGACGAGATCGCTGCCGCGGCGAGGCGCTCGGCGCAGTATTTCGTCAACGCCCGCTGGCTTGGGGGCATGCTGACCAACTGGAAGACGATTTCCGGCTCGATCTCCCGGCTGCGCAAGCTCGACGAGATGCTCGCGGAAGGCGCCAAGGGCCTTACCAAGAAGGAGCGCCTGATGATGTCGCGCGAGCGCGATAAGCTTGAGACGGCGCTCGGCGGCATCAAGGACATGGGCGGCGTTCCGGACCTGGTGTTTGTGATCGACACCAACAAGGAGGCGCTGGCGATCAAGGAAGCCAACCGCCTCAAGATCCCGGTGATTGCGATTCTCGACACCAACTGCGACCCGGATGGCATAAGCTTTCCGGTCCCGGCCAACGACGACGCCGGCCGCGCCATCCAGCTCTATTGCGACCTCGTGGCTCGCGCCGCCATCGACGGCATCGGCCGCAGCCAGGGCGCGGCGGGAGTCGATCTCGGCGAGGCGGAGACTCCGATCGCCGAGGCTCTGCCCGAGGCGGTCGAGTCGGAGCCCGTCGTTTCGGCGCCCGACGATCATTTCGAGCTTCTCGCGGCGCCGCGCGGCGCGCCGGACGACCTCGGCAAGCTCACCGGCGTCGGCCCGCAGATCGTTAAGAAGCTTAACGAACACGGCGTGTTTCACTATTGGCAACTCGCCGCGATGACCGACGACGAGGCCGCCAAACTCGACGCCGATCTCCGGTTCAACGGCCGCATCCTCCGCGATAAGTGGAGCGGGCAGGCGCGCGCTCTGATCGCCGCGGCATAAACCTGCAGCCGAAGACCGGTTGCGTTCGGCCGGCCCGGCCGCGAACGCGGTGCGGGCCGGGCGTGTGTCTTGGAACAGCGCCGCGGTCCATGGCGGGCCGCATGCGCGACGACAATGTGAGGACTATCGATGGCTGCGATCACGGCTGGGCTCGTCAAGGACCTGCGTGAGAAGACCGGCGCGGGAATGATGGACTGCAAGCACGCACTGGCCGAAACGGACGGCGACATCGAGGCCGCCATCGACTGGCTGCGCAAGAAGGGGCTCGCCAAGGCCGCCAAGAAAAGCGGCCGCGTCGCCGCCGACGGTCTGGTCGGCGCAGCGGTCGAGGATCTCGTCGGCGTGGTTGTTGAGGTCAATTCGGAGACGGACTTCGTCGCGCGCAACGACGACTTCCAGGCGCTGGTGCGCGGCATTGTGGCGGTGGCGCTCGACAAGGCGCCCGCGGCGGACGTCGACACGGTGCTCGGCGCCCATTTTCTCGGCGGCGGAACCGTATCCGAGGCGATCGCCAACGCCATTGCGACGATCGGCGAGAACATGACGCTGCGTCGTGTGCAGGGCCTCCGGGTTACGGACGGCGCAATCGGCCAGTACGTTCACGGGCAGATCGTCGACGGCCTCGGCCGCATCGGCGTGATCGTCGGCCTGGAGTCGAAGGGTGATCGCGACGCGCTCGTTGCGCTCGGTCGGCAAGTGGCGATGCACGTCGCCGCTGCAAGCCCGATCGCGCTCAATTCCGACGGCGTCGATCCTGCAACGGTTGCGCGCGAGCGCTCGGTGCTGGCCGAAAAGAACGCCGGTAAGCCTCCACACGTGATTGAAAAGATCGTCGAATCCGGTCTCAAGACCTTCTATAAGGAAGTCTGCCTGCTCGATCAGCCCTACGTCCACGACCCGGCCAAGAGCGTCGGCCAAGCGGTCAAGGAAGCGGAGAAGACGGCAGGCGCCCCGATCGCGATCACCGGCTTCGTGCGCTTTGCGCTCGGCGAAGGAGTCGAGAAACCGGCGGAAGAGGCCTGAGCGCCTTAACCTTTGAAAGCGGCCTCCGGGCCGCTTTTTTTGATGTTGATGCGCTTCTGTGATTGCGCCGGTCGCGGTGGGCGGGCTTGATGGCCACGCCGACGAAACGTCGCCGTAAGGAGGGGGCCCATGACGTCCAGACCGCTTTTCAACCGCGTCGTGGTGAAGCTCTCGGGCGAGGCGCTGATGGGGCCGGACAAGTTCGGCCTCAACGCCGAGACCATTCAACGCATGGCTGCCGACCTCAAGGCGACCGCGGAACTGGGCGTACAGGTCGCCGTGGTCGTCGGCGGCGGCAATTTCTTCCGTGGTCTGCAGGGGGCGGACAAGGGGATCGAGCGGGCGCGCGCCGATTCCATCGGGATGCTGGCGACGGTGATGAACGCTCTCGCGATGGAGGGCGCGCTCGAGCAGATCGGCCAGCCGGCGCGCGTGCTCTCGGCCGTGGCCATGCCGTCGCTCTGCCAGCCTTATTCGCGCCAGGCGGCGCTCGCTCATCTCGTCAAGAATCGGGTGATCATGCTTGCCGGGGGCACCGGCAATCCGTTCTTCACCACAGATACCGGCGCTGCGCTCAGAGCCTGCGAGTTGTCGTGCGACGCGGTGATGAAGGCGACCCAGGTGGACGGCATCTACACCGCAGACCCCAAGAAGGATCCGACCGCGACGCGGTACGACAAACTCACCCATGACGAGGCGATCGCCCGCAACCTCCAGGTGATGGACACCGCCGCGTTCGCACTGTGCCGCGACAACGGCATTCCGATCGTTGTGTTTTCGGTCGACGAACCCGGCGCCATCCCGGCGGCGCTGACCGGGCGGGGGAGGGCGACCTTCGTCATGCCGTGAACCGTTCGCGACGCGAGTAGGCGCCGACGAGCGGCGTGGCGGTTGATCGGCTCCGGGCGGGACGGCCCGGCCTTGCGTCAATCCATTGCGGATTTGACGGCGGTTGCGATCTGACGACGCTTGAATATTCCGAGCGTGGCAAGTCCCGCCAAGAGCATGATCCACGTTGATGGCTCGGGCGCCGTCACGCGGGTCTGGAGCCTCGAAAGGTCGAGCGCCGGCGAAACTGTCAACGGCGCGCTCCCGACGGTATCGCTGGGGCCGGATCCGGATGACGAGCCTCCGTCCGCAGAACCGGTATTTTCGAGGCTCGGCGCTTCTGGGATTGGCGCGAGGCTCGGAATGGCTGCCTCCGGCAGACTGACGTTCAGCGAGGGGCTCACAAAGACTAGGACGCTCGGCGCGGCCTTTTCGAGGCCGTACGGCCGATCGGAGGGAAAATACGAAAAGACCTGTTCGCTGGCCTGAGAGCCTGCGTTGTTTCCAGAGCCGCCTTGGCTCTGGGGCGGTCCCAGGTCTTCTGATTCGCCGTCAGATTGCGGGCTTAAAGAGAGTTCGTCGAGGCCTGCGCGCCGAAGGCGGAAGCGGCGCTTGAAGTCGAAGGTTTGCCGCGGCTCATCGCCGAACCAATCGAATCGATTGTCTTCGTTCGAATATTGGTTCTCGCTGTCCCCGCCCAGCCAGATCGGGGGGATGATCACGGTGTGCCCCAGAATGTTCACGCTTTTGTCCGACGCGTGCGACCCCGCGCCGCAGCGCAGCGAGTCGGCGCCAACCGGGCAGGCCGCAGCGTCGCTGTCGGCGGGCGAGTCCGCAAAGGATCCGAAGAATCCCCCGGACGCGTTCAGCACGACCGCAGACTTCAGGGGCCCCGGGTTAGCCGCGGCTTCGCCTTTGGAAATCGCCGCTTCCATATTCCAGGTTTGGACAAGTCTCGTGTAAACAAAACCAACCGTCGCGGCCGATGCGGACGACAGGCCGACCGCAAACGCCGCGACGATGAATTTCCCGCTCAACGCATCGCCTCCTTGTCGAGATGCGCTTATACCCCGCCAACAATCGTGTGTCTCTCTGTAAACTCAATTCCGTCCCGCGCGATCAAGCGATGACACAATCCGCGCAGTTGCGGGTTGCGTCGATACAGAGCCGACCGGCGGTCGTCCGAACGCGATTTGTCAGCGCATAGATCCAGGTCGACCCGGCGTGTGGGTCAAGATCGACTTATTACCAGCTCCTCCACCGCCTCCGGGGTTGCAACCGGGAGGCTGCAAGCCTGGCCGCGGCAAAGCATCGCGACCGGGCGCGGCGATCGCGGCGGTTCGTCGCGCGGCAAGCCGCCCCGCCAGCGTGTCCTGTCGAGACGCAAGACGGTCAATCCCGGGTCGGACCCGCGCAGGGCCGCGTCAGCAAGCGCAGTCGCCCCCGAATCATCCAGCGGGCCGTCGACCACGATACAACCGCCGCGCTCCAGCATGTCGGCCGCGAGCAGCAGGAGGGGGCTTCCGCCGATTCCCTCTGGCGCGCCGGAAAAGGCGCGAATCAGCGCGTCCGCCGCCTCGCGCCAGCGCGGCTCGCCGGTCAGATGCCAGAGGCGGGCAAGAGCCTCGGCAAGGAGGCCCGCACCCGACGGAATCGCTCCGTCATGCGCATGCCGGGGCCGGGCGCCGGGGACGTCAGCGGCGTCGGTCGCGGTCAGATAGACGCCGCCCTGGCCGTCGCCGAACCGGCCAAGCGCGTCGATCACCAGACGCTTCGCCGCGTCGAGGTCATTCGGATCGCCGCTCGCCTCGAACAGCGCGATCGCCGCCCTCGCCATGGCGGCGTAGTCGTCCAACATTCCGCGCGCCCCGGCGCGTCCGGCGCGCCATGCGTGCAGGAGCCTCCCGTCGACGCCGCTGAGCGTCGTCAACACGAAGTCGAACGCGGACCGGGCGATTTCAAGCCACTGAGGCGTCGCGAACACGGCGCTCGCGCGAGCGAGCGCGGCAATGATCAGCCCGTTCCAGTCGGCGAGGACTTTGTCGTCCCGCCCCGGCCTGGCGCGGCGCTCGCGCGCTTCGAAAAGCGCCGCGCGCGCATTGGCGAGTTCGGCCTCCTCATCGGGGGCGCCCCGCGGCGTCACGCGCCTCAGAACCGTTCGCCCCTCCCAGTTGCCTTCGGGCGTGACGTCGTAGGACGCCTTGAATTGGGCGGCGGCGGGGCCGAGCACGGCGTCGATCTCGTCAGCAGTCCAGACGTAGAAGGCGCCTTCCTCGCCATCCTGATCAGCGTCGAGCGAGGCTGCGAAAGCGCTCCCGACACGCATCTCGCGCATCAGCCAGACGACCGTCTCGCGAGCGCGCTCGGCGAAGACCGGATCGGGCCAGCGGGTGTGAACGGAGGCGAGGAGTTCGAGGATCTGGGCGTTGTCGTACAGCATCTTCTCGAAATGCGGCACGAGCCATTGTGCGTCGGTTGAATAGCGCGCGTAGCCGCCGCCAAGGTGGTCGTAGATGCCGCCGGCGCTGATCGCATCGAGCAACTTCTTGGTTGCCTCGCCGAACCTTTCGTCGCCGCGCCGGAACATCTCGTTCCAGAAAAAACGGAAGAGCGGCGCATTGGGGAATTTGGGCGCGCGGCCGATCCCTCCATGCACCGGATCGACGGCGCGGAAAAGCGCGTCGCCGACCTGGGTCAGATCGTCGGGCGTGAGGGTTCCCCCGGGCCGGGGCGAGGACAGCTCGGCCATATGGCCGCTCAATGCACTCGCGTTCTTGGCGAGATCCGCCCGGCGGTCCCACCAGGCATTGGCGACGCCCTCGAGGATCTGACCGAAAGACGGACGTCCCCATCGCGGCGCCGGCGGCCAGTAGGTGCCGCCGTACATTGGCCGTCCGTCGGGATCGAGAAACATAGTCAGCGGCCAGCCGCCCTGTTCGCCCATCGCATGCAAGGCGGTCATATAGATGTGGTCGATATCGGGGCGCTCTTCGCGATCGACCTTAACATTGACAAACAACGCATTCATCCGATTCGCCGTCTCGACGTTCTCGAACGACTCGTGCGCCATGACGTGGCACCAGTGGCAGGCGGCGTAGCCGATCGACAGCAGGATCGGGCAGTCACGGCGCCTGGCCTCCGCAAGCGCCTCAGGGCCCCATTGGCGCCAGTGGACGGGGTTCCCGGCGTGCTGCAGCAGGTAGGGTGAGGTCGCGTCGCCGAGGTGGTTGCGATCCGTGTCCATCGTGACCCTC
Source organism: Roseiarcus sp. (assembly GCF_052145395.1). Lineage (NCBI taxonomy): Bacteria > Pseudomonadati > Pseudomonadota > Alphaproteobacteria > Hyphomicrobiales > Roseiarcaceae > Roseiarcus > Roseiarcus sp. The sequence goes on along the minus strand of NZ_JBKQOT010000060.1, from coordinate 1,966 downwards.
CACCCCCCGTTTCCCTGTAGGGGTCGATGACCCCGCCTGACGGCGGAGGCCATTTGTAGACGGGGAACGCTGACCGCGTGAGCCGAGATCGCCAATCGCGGCTACAGCAATGCCGCCTTCAGCATAGCCTTGAACTTCGCCGAGTCGAGCGTCCACAAGACGTCAACGTCCCCGCTCTCGCCCGCGGCCGCGCCCCAGACGTCGGCGTTGATTGCGTCGGAATTGACGCCCAGCCGGTCGACGACCGTCATGCCGCGAGTGAGTTCGCTCTGCGTCTCGATGGCGACCCGATGGCGGGACCACGTCAGGCCGACTGAACGGTCGAGCGCTACCGCCATCGCTGTCGGGTCAGCCAGCGACAGGCCAACCTCGCCGGTCTGGACGTGATAGGCCTCGCGCGCCCGGCTGTTCGATTCGATTGCGAAGCGCGCCTTCCCTGTGCCGAGCACCTCGATCGCTGCGATCTCGCCGTCGGTCAGCACGGAGGACCCACGCGAGACGTGCCAGCCGACCATCTCGATCGGCAATCTGGAGCGAAACACGGCGCGCGCGGCCTCGGGATCGACCCAGATGTTGTACTCTGCCGCGGGCGTGACGTTGCCCTCGCAGCAGGGCGCCCCGCCCATGACGACGCAGCGGCCGATTCGCTCGGCCAACGCCGGGTCGCGGGCGAGCGCCAGCGCGATATTGGTGAGCGGCCCGAGCGTGACTAGCGTCAGCCCCGGATTTTCGCGCGACAGCCGCAGCATGGCGTCGACCGCATGTTCGGACTCGGGCGCCCGTTTCGGCGGCGGATAGTTTTGGTCGCCGAAGCCGTCGGCCCCGTGGAACCAGTGCGCGTCCCGCAAAGCGCGCACGAGCGGGGCTCCTGCCCCCTTGTAAACCGGGACGTCCGATCCGCAAATTTCCGCAGTAAAGAGCGCGTTGCGGGTCGCCTGCTCGAGCGCGACGTTGCCGGCGACGGTCGTCAGTCCCAGCACACGCACGTCCGGCGCCATGAGCGCCATGATGATGGCGACGGCGTCGTCGGAGGCGGTGTCGGTGTCGATGAGGAAGTCGCGCATGGGCTCAGGATGTCGCCGTTAAACGCGCAAACCCCCGGTCGAGGTCCGCTTTCAGATCCTCGGGGTCCTCGAGGCCGATGCTGAAGCGCAGCGCCGGGCCGCCGGGCGCCCATTTCGTCGCTGTACGGTAGGACGAGCAGTCGAACGGGATGACGAGGCTCTCGTAGCCGCCCCAGGAATAGCCGAGACCGAAAAGCTGCAGGCCGTCGAGGAAGGCCGCCACCGCGGCTTCCGAGGCGGGCTTCAAAATGACGCTGAAGAGGCCGGACGAGCCGGTGAAATCACGCTTCCAGATTTTGTGGCCGGGGTCGTCCGGCAGGGCCGGATGGACGACGCGCAGAACCTCCCGCCGCTCGGCGAGCCAGCGCGCCATCTCAAGGCCCTGTCGCTCCGCCTCGCGCAATCTCAGCTCCATGGTGCGCAGGCCGCGCAAGGCCAGGAATACATCCTCCGGCCCGGGCGGGATCGCCATCTGTCCCGCGGTGTGACGGACCCGCGGGAACCAGACCTCGTTGGCCGAGACGAGGCCGAGAAGCAGGTCGGAATGACCGGAAAGGTACTTTGTGCCGGCCTCGATCGCCATGTCGACGCCGTGAGCGTGCGGCGCGAAGAAAAGCGGCGTCGCCCAGGTGTTGTCCATCAGGACGCAGGCGCCATGCGCGTGGGCAACTTCGGCGATCGCGGGGACGTCTTGGATTTCGAAGGTTTGCGAGCCGGGCGACTCGGTCAGCACCGCTTTGGTGTTCGGCCGGATCAGCGCCTCGATCCCGGCGCCGATGCAGGGGTCGTAGAAGGTTGTCTCGACCCCCATGCGCTTCAAGGTTCCGTTTGCGAAGGCGCGCCCCGGGCCATAGGCCGAATCGGTCATCAGGAGGTGGTCGCCGGCCGAGACGGCCGACATC
>NZ_JBKQOT010000059.1:0-11375 GCF_052145395.1 Roseiarcus sp. | reverse complement strand
CTGGGCATCGAGAGGTGCGGGAAGATAAATGCGATGAACTCCGGCTCGGAGAGTTGAACCGGGATCGGCGCTGTGGCGGGGCTTTCTGGCATCTGGCTCATCCGGACATGGTTTCATGAGAAGTCTGAGCAGCCCTCGTCGGAAAGTCCAATTACCCCATATAATACAATGAATTAAGAGAGCGAAAAAACTCGCAACCACCTACAAATGAAGGTGCTCGCGCGCCATCGTCAGCGCCTCCCGAAGTTGCACGATCTTGACGCGGAGCGCGATACTTTCGTTACCGTGTGGAGGGCTGGTCCGTAGAAGCCGCGATCAACGCGCGCGCATGACGCCGCGTAAACGCGAATCTTGAAAATGATTTGCTTGTTTCGTGAAGGGTCTAGATTTTCTGGCGGCCGCCGCCGGACGAATACGACGGATTTCGGGATCAGCCGAAGCTACTTCCCGCACATGACCGCCGCCACCGCCGTCTTCTCCCGTGCGGCGATGGCGCCGACGCTGAGCGCGATCGGCGCCGCGATCGGCGTCAGAGCGCCGCCGCCGAGGAAGGCGCCGATGGCCTCGGCGTCGATCATCGCGTTCGGACCCGCGAGGGCGACGCCGCCGACGCGCTTCGGCTCCGCCGCGATAGGCGCCACGACGCCGGCAAGCCCGCCTTGTCGGTCGAAGACGGGGCCGCCCGCCGCGCTCTTGCCGAGCGAGGCGACGACGGCCGGCTGCGCGCCGACTGCCAGCGCCGCGGGGATGGCCGCGACGCGCTCTCCGTCCGCGCTGAGCACGACGAGGTCGGGCGCGAGCTCGCCGCGCGGCGGCGCCTTCGCCTCGCCGAAGTCGCCTGAAAGGAGCGCGAGCCCGGTGGCCGCGTCGGTCCGCTCGAACCGGACCGGCTTGCCGGCGACGTTTGGATTCGGGCAGTCCTCAGGCCTGAGTGCGGTCAGCGCGCGGTCGGGCGCGAAGATCAGCGCCGTCGCCTTCGGCTGGGGAGGTGGCGCGGCCGGCGTCTGCGCGGCGTTCGTGCTCGAGGTCGCGCCGGTCGCGAGGCCGGGCGGAGGAAAGGCGACGAAGGCGTTGGCGACGGCCAACGCCACCCGGTCGAGATCGTTGCGCCCAGCGGGATAGCTGAAGGTGAAGCCGCGGATCGGGGGCGTCGCGGCGGCGTTCAGCTCATAACGCGTGTAGAACTTTCGGCCCGCGTCCTGGCCGGAGACGACGAAGAACGCGCCGGCCTTGATCGCCTTGTAGGCGACCTTGCGGGCCGGGGACTCTGTGGAGAGCCGCGCGTAGAGGGGGGGCGAGATCGGCGTCCAGGTCGGAGGCGAAGTCAAGCGTCACGCCGCTCCTGGCGCCAAGAAGCTTGGTCGGCGCGCCGATGCGGGCGCCGATCCTCGGATCGGCGATCGTCTGGAAGCCCGCGGCGGCGCGGGCCTTGTTCCCGGCCGCCAGCAGCGCCTGGAGCTGGCCGGGGGAGAGGACGCCGTCGCCGGGCGCCTTCTGGCCGGTCTCGAAGGCGACGATCGCATCGCGCGTGCGCTTGCCAAAATCGCCATCGCTCGTCCCGTTGTAGAGCCCGAGCCAGACGAGCGCGTCCTGCGCCGCCACGCGAGTCGCGGCCGGTAGTGCGAGAAACGCCGCCTTCTGCGCCTCGAAGGCTGTGTCCGCCGCAGCCGCGGCAGGAGGCTTCGCAGGCGGCGTCTGCGCCTGCGTAAGCGATGCGCCAAGGAATGCGGCCGAGAGAAGCAGGGCGAGGCGGAAAAGCGTTCGGCGCATGGATGTTCCCAAGGGGGCCGGTCCCGCCGGCGGCGCCCGCGATGCTATAGGAAGTCGGCTTTCGTCGGAACTCGATCGTCATCCTGCGCGCGCGGTGCGATGTAGGCCTTGACCCCAGGATCGCTTGGCGTTGTTCTCGGCGTCGATGCGGGAGGACCGCTATGGACCGCTATGACGTCGAAACGCTCGCTCGGGGACGGGGACGGCCCGGCGACGCGCTCTCCGTCCGCCCGCGTCGCCCATTGAAAGCGAAGACGCCAAACGACTCGCGCGTCTCGGCGAGAGCGAACCCTATCTTCAGACCGTGCCGCGGCGTCGTTCGGACCCCGTGTGATCGTCATCAATTGCGGGTACCGTCCGGGCGCGTCGGGAGGCCTCATGCCGACGTACGGCCCGCGGTCCCGGGCGTGATACACAGTCGGGCCTTATGCTGCAGGGACCGACTGAACGGCGATTGTCGACCATGAGGCGACTGATAGTCCTTGGGGACTGACCATGATCCAGGCTCTGCGCGCCGTCCTCATCGCGTTCCTTTTCGTGGCTTCCGCCCTGGCCGCCGACGTCAAGCCCTATGTCAACGAGGACATGGCAAGCGACGCGGTGCGGCTTGCGACGACGCTGAAGGCCGAGGCCGGCAAGATCGGCGCGGAGGCCGCGGGCAAGACTCCGGACGATCTGCGCAAGGCGGCCGCCGCCGCCGTTGTCGCGGGCAACTTCGACGTCGCCGCGAAGCTCGCCGCGGCCGCCGTGACCTCTGCGCCGAAGGATCCGGCGAACTGGCTCGCCTACGCCAATGTCGCGGTCAAGGCCGACGACGCGCAGGCCAACAACCGCTGGGATCTGGTCACCCAGGGCGCTGTCGCCGCTTACGCCGCCTATCAGCGCGCCATGGCGCCCGACGCCCAGGCGACGGCGCTGGCGACCCTCGGCGATCTTTTGGCGCGGCACAGCGCCTGGCGCGGCGCGCTCGACGCCTTGAAGGCTTCGCTTGACCGGCGCGACAATCTCGATGTCCGGAAGATTTACGAGGCGATGCGCGCGCAATACGGCTTCCGCATCCTCGACTACAAGGTCGACAACGAATCGACTGATCCGCGCGTCTGCTTCACCTTCTCCGAGTCGCTTGCGCGCAAGACCGATTTCGCCCCCTATGTCGCCGTGTCGGGCGCGTCGAGCACCGCGATCTCGAACGAGGACCAGCAGATCTGTGTCGAGGGTCTGAAGCACGGCGAGCGCTACGCCATCGTGCTGCGGGAGGGCCTGCCTTCGGCGGTCGGCGAGAACCTCCTGAAGTCCGCGGATTACGAAATCTATGTGCGTGACCGCTCGCCCCAGGCGCATTTCGCCGGCCGCGCCTACGTGTTGCCGCGAGAGGGGCAGGAAGGCGCGCCGCTCGTCACCGTCAACACCTCCAGGGTCGCCATCGACGTCTACCGCATCGGCGACCGCAACCTGCTCGCGACCGTCAACCGCGACGATTTCCTAAAGCCCATCGACACGTCGCGCGCCCAGGAGATCGCCGACCAGGACGGCGTCAAGGTGTGGAGCGGCTCGATGGACGTGGCGAACGCGCTCAACAAAGACGTTGTGACCGATTTCCCGGTCATGAAGGCAGTCGGCAAGCTCGATCCCGGCGTCTATCTCGTCACCGCGCGGCCCTGGAAGGAAAAGACCGCGAACACGGACGAGACGGAATCCACGCAGCTTGCGACTCAGTGGATGGTCGTCTCCGACCTCGGCCTCACCGCCATCTCGGGCGACGACGGCGTCCATGCGCTGGTCGAGTCGCTCGGTTCCGCCGCTCCGCTCGCTGGCGTCGAACTGAAGCTCGTCGCCCGCAACAACGAGGTGCTGGCGGTCAAGACGACCGGCGCCGACGGGCGGGCGGATTTCGATCCCGGACTCGCTCGGGGCAAGGGCGGCTCGGCCCCAGGGGTCGTCGTCGCGACGTTGAACGGCGACTACAATTTCCTCAATCTGGCGCAGAACGCCTTCGATCTCACCGATCGCGGGGTCGCCGGGCGCGACGCGCCCTCGGGCCTCGATGCCTTCCTCTACACGGAGCGCGGCGTCTACCGCTCGGGCGAAACGGTGTTCGCCGTTGCGCTCTTGCGCGACGCAAAGGGCGTCGCCCGCAGCGGCCTGCCGCTGACGCTGGTCGTGAAGCGCCCCGACGGCGTCGAATACAGGCGCGCGACAATCGCCGACGAGGGTCTCGGCGGACGCGCCTTCGCCGTGCCTCTGCTGCCAGGGTCGGCTCCGGGCAAGTGGACCATAGAGGCCTACGCCGACCCGAAGGGCGATCCGATCGGCGAGGCCGGCTTCCTGCTCGAGGATTACATCCCCGAGCGGCTCGATTTCACCCTCAAGGCCGAAAGGCCGGACATCGCGCCCGGCGAGCCCATTGGGCTCACGCTCGAGGCGCGCTTCCTCTACGGCGCGCCGGCAAGCGGGCTCGACGTCACCGGGGCGATCCGCCTGCAGGCGGTCGCGGGCGGGGCGCTCGCCGGCTTTCCCGGCTATGTCGCGGGCCTCGCCGACGACGACTTCACCACCGTCGAGACCCAGTTCACCGACAAGGTGACAACCGACGCGAAGGGTCATGCCGAGCTTTCGGTCGATCTGCCCGACGCGACGTCCACGCGGCCGCTCGAGGCGAAGCTGATCGTCGACGTCGCCGAGTCCGGCGGCCGCACGGTCGAACGCACGCTGACGTTGCCGGTGCGGGCGAAGGGCGCCGTCGTCGGGGTGAAGCAGGACTTCGATTCCTCGGTCGGCGCCGGCGACCCGGCGACGTTCGAAGCGATCGCCGTTGCCCCCGACGGGACGCGCGTCGCCCGCAAGGGCGCGGCCTGGTCGCTCTATCAGCTGACCAACGACTATCAGTGGTTCAACAGCGACGGGCGCTGGAGCTACGAGCCGGTCAAGTCGTCGAAGCGGGTCGCGAGCGGCGTCATCGACATCGGCGCCGACGTGCCGGCGAAGTTCCAGGCGCCCGTCGGATGGGGCGCTCACAGGCTCGACGTCAAGACGCTTGATGGCGAGGAGACGAGCGTCACGTTCGACGTCGGCTGGTCGGGAACGGCGAGCGCCGACACGCCGGACAATGTCGTCGTCACCCTCGACAAGACGGCTTACGCGCCGGGAGACGAGGCGAAGCTCCGCATCAATTCGCCCTATGTTGGCAAGGCGACGGTGGCGCTGGTCGGCGACGCGATCGAGCGCTTCGTCGATGTGGACCTCGTCGCCGGCGACAACGTCGTACCGTTCGCGGTCGGGGCCGATTGGGGTCCGGGCGCCTATGCGGTCGCGCTGACTCACCGGCCGCTCGACGTCCAGGCGAAGCGCATGCCCGGCCGCGCGATCGGGCTCGCCTGGTTCGCCATCGGCGCCGAGCGGCGCAAGCTCGACGTCGCCTTCGGCGCGCCAACACTCACGAAGCCGCGCGAGCCGCTCCAGGTCCCGATCACGGTCGCAGGCCTCGCGCCGGGAGAGGAGGCGCATGTCACCGTCTCGGCGGTCGACCTCGGCATCCTCAACCTTACCGGCTACAGGACACCGGACCCGGGCTCGTATTTCTTCGGCCAGCGCAAGCTGCCGGTCGAGATCCGCGACCTCTGGGGCATGCTGATCGACGGCATGCAGGGCGTGGCCGGGGCCATTCAGACCGGCGGCGATCAGAGCGGCAATCTCGAAGGCAATCTGCCAACCCAACCGCCGCTCGCGCTCTTCTCCGGGGTCGTCAAGCTCGACGACCAGGGCAAGGCGACGCTGACGTTCGACCTGCCGGGCTTCAACGGCACGGTGCGGCTCGCCGCTGTCGCCTGGAGCAGGGACAAGGTCGGCGCCACCCAGGCCGACGTCACTGTGCGGGACGCGGTCGTCGTCGCGGCGACGCTGCCGCGCTTCCTCGATGTCGGCGACCGCTCCCAGATGCATGTCGACATCGACAACGTCGATGGCGAGGCCGGCGACTATACGCTCGACCTCGACCTGCACGGGCCGCTGACGGCGGACGCCGAAGCCTTGCGCCAGACGCTGCATCTCGACGCGCATCAGCGCCGAGCGGCAACAATCCCGATCGCCGCGGGCGGGATCGGCGCCGCGGATTTCGACCTCCGCCTCACTGGCCCGAAAACCGATCAGGCGCAGCATTTCAGACTCGGGATCGTCTCCGGCGCGCCCGACGTCTATCGCCGCACCGTGACGCCATTGCCGAGCGGCGCGAGCGGGACGGTGTCCGGTGATCTCCTCGCCGACTTCATCCCCGGAACGGGCTCGATCGCGGTCGCGGCTTCGCCCTTCGGCGCGCTCGACGCGCCGGCGCTGTTGCAGGCGCTCGACCGCTACCCTTATGGCTGCTCGGAGCAGACGGTCAGCCGCGCTATGCCGCTCCTCTACGCCAACCGGCTCGCCTCGCTCGAAAACCTTGGGGTCGACCCGGACCTCGCGGCCCGTGTCAAGCAGGCGATCGAGCGCGAGATGAGCCGCCAGAGCGCCAACGGCGCCTTCGGGATGTGGGCGGCCGACAGCGGCGACGACGACGCCTGGCTCGACGCCTTCGTCACCGACTTCCTGACTCGGGCCCGCGAGCAGAAGTTCGTGGTCGCCGAGGGCGCCTTCGGTCAGGCGCTCGACCGGTTGCGCAACACCGTCGTCAACGCGCCCGAGCCGGACAAGGACAACAACGGCGCGCTCGCCTATGCCCTTTATGTTCTGGCGCGCAACGGCCGGCCGGTGATCGGCGACCTGCGCTATCTGACCGATGCGAAGCTCGATGCGTTCGCGACGCCGCTCGCCAAGGCGCAGCTCGGCGCAGCGCTGGCGATGCTCGGCGACCGCGCCCGCGCCGGCAAGGTCTTCACCGCCGCGCTGACTGCGCTCGCCGCCGAGAAGGACACGGGCTATTCGCGTCCCGACTACGGCTCGCGCCTGCGCGACGCCGCCGCGGTGCTGGCGCTGGTCGCCGAGGCCAATCCGGCGGCAGGCGACATGCCCGCCGACGCCATCGCCCGCGCAGGCGCCGAGGTGGACGCGGCGCGCGCCGAGCGGTCTTATACCAGCACGCAGGAGAACGGTTGGATGGTGCTGGCGGCCGAGGGCCTCGCCGAGCATGGCGGCCTCGGCGCGTTCACCGTCGACGGTCAGCCCGTCAAGGGGGAGCTCAATCGCGGCTTCGGCCCCGACGCGCTTTCCGGCAAAACCGCGACCATCGCCAATACGGGGCAGGCGACGGCTCAACTTGTGACGACTGTCTCCGGCTCGCCGATTGCCCCCGAGCCCGCCGCGTCCAACGGCTATACGGTCGAGCGCACGATCTATTCACTCGACGGCAAGACGCTCGACCTCAAGAGCCTGCAGCAAAATCAGCGCGTCGTGGTGGCGCTGAAAGTGACGGAATCGGAAGCACGAACCGCGCGGCTCCTGGTGGTCGACCGTCTGCCGGCCGGACTCGAGATCGACAATCCCGCGCTGGTCGACGGCGGCTCGGTCGCGGGCTTTTCGTGGCTGACGACCGGCGTGACGCCGGAGCACAGCGAATATCGCGACGACCGTTTCGTCGCGGTGTTCGACCGCGAGCCGGGGCAGTCGGCGTTCATCGATCTCGCCTATGTCGTGCGCGCCGTCGCGCCCGGGCACTACGTCTGGCCGCCGGCGACGGCCGAAGCCATGTACGCCCCCGAACGCTTTGGCCGCACCGCCTTCGGAGAGCTGGAGGTGACGGCGAAGTGAGCCGCGTGCCATTCCCGCAAAAGCGGGGATCCAGTCTCGCGCCGCGAACGCTTCAGCTTGAAGCGCCGGCACGCTGCGGCATCTGGATGCTCGTTTGCGTGGGCATGACAGGAAGGCGCGGGAGGGGCGGGCCGTGACGGGCGCGCTTCGCCTCCGCAAGTGGGCGCTCATCACGATCCTTGGCGTCGCGCTCATCGCTTTGATCGGTCTTTCCGCCAACCTCGCCTGGATACGCTATGCCGCCTCGCTCGCCCCGCTCGACCTTGCCGCATCGCGCGAGGGTTCGACGCTGGTCGTCGACCGCGACGGACGGCTCCTCAGGCCCTTCACCATGCCCGACGGGCGGTGGCGGCTGCCGGCGACGACGCATGACGTCGATCCGCGCTACGTGACAATGCTCGTGGCCTATGAGGACGCCCGCTTCTACGTGCACCACGGCGTCGACGGCCGTGCGCTTCTCCGCGCGGCCGGGCAGTGGCTCGTGCGCGGCCACATCGTCTCGGGCGGCTCGACCCTGTCGATGCAGGTCGCGCGCCTGATCGAGCCGCGCGCCGAGCGCACGCTTGAGGCGAAGTTCCGTCAGATCGCTCGCGCGCGGGAGATCGAGCGTGCGGTCGGCAAGCCGGGAGTGCTCGACCGTTACCTCACCATGGCGCCGTTCGGCGGCAATCTCGAAGGCGTGCGCGCCGCCGCGCTCGCCTATTTCGGCAAGGAGCCCTTGAAGCTGACGATCGCCGAAGCCGCGCTGCTGGTCGCCCTGCCGCAGTCGCCCGAGGCGCGCCGGCCGGATCGCTTTCCGGCCTTGGCGCGCGCGTCCCGGGACCGCGTGCTCGACCGGGCCGCGGCGCGCGGCGTGATCAGCGCCGAGGAGGCCGAGCAGGCGAAGGCCGACCCGGTTCCCGAGACGCGAAGAGCCTTCCCGGCGCTCGCGGCCCACGCCGCCCAGGAAGCCGTCGCCGCCGACCCGAAGGCAAACGTCATCCGGCTCTCGATCGACGCGCGGCTGCAGGCGAAGCTCGAGGCGCTTGCCAAAGAGAGCGTCGCGCGGCTCGGCCCCAGGCTGTCCGCGGCGATCGTCGTCGTCGACAACCATCGCGGCGAGATCCGCGCTCGCGTCGGGGCAGCCGACCGCGACGACGCCTCGCGGGGCGGCGCGATCGACATGTCGCGCACGCCGCGCTCGCCGGGCTCGGCGCTGAAACCCTTCATCTACGCGCTCGCTTTCGAAGAGGGTCTTGCGCATCCGGAGACGGTGCTGTTCGACCGGCCGGCGCGCTACGGGGCCTACGCGCCGGAGGATTTCGACCTCGGCTATCAGGGCACGGTGACCGCGCGCAAAGCGCTTCAGATGTCGCTGAACCTGCCGGCGATCGAGGTGCTCGCCGACGTCGGCGCCGCCACGTTTCTCGCCCGCCTGCACGGCGCAGGCGCGGAGATCGCGCTGCCGAAGGATACGCCGATCGGGCTCGCGATCGGCCTCGGCGGCCTCGGCGTTTCGCTGACCGACCTCGCCCGCCTCTACGCTGGCTTTGCGCGCGGCGGCGAGGCCCCGGCGCTGGTCGAGCGGCTCGACGGGGCGGCGCCGATCATCGGTCCGCGCCGGGTCACCGATCCGGTTGCGGCCTGGTACGTCGCCGACATTCTGCGTGGCGCCCCGCCGCCGGCGAATTCGCTTTCAGGCCGCATCGCCTTCAAGACCGGCACGTCCTACGGCTTTCGCGACGCGCTGGCGGTTGGCCTCGACCGCGAGACAACGATCGCCGTCTGGGTCGGGCGACCCGACAACGGCCCGACGCCGGGGCTGATCGGCCGGCAGGTTGCGGCGCCGATCCTGTTCGACGCCTTTGCGCGCCTCGGGCGCGACGTCGAGGTCGTCCGACCGCCGAGGGGAGTCTTGTCAGCGCGCGTGACCGCCGACCTGCCGCCGCCGCTGCGCCACCTGCGCAAGGACGCGCCCAAGACCATGGCGGCAACCGAGACGGCGGCGCTGAAAATCGCCTTTCCGCCGGACGGCGCCCGCGTCGATCTCGGCATTACGGACGGCGCTCGGGATGCGCGGCTGGCGCTGAAAGCCCTCGGCGGCGTGCCGCCCTTCGCCTGGTTCGTCAACGGCGCGCCAGTTGGCGAAGCGGAGTTGCGCCGCACCTCCGCCTGGAAGCCCGACGGCGCCGGCTTCGCCCGCGTGACCGTGGTCGACAGCAGGGGGGCGTCGGATGCAGTGACGGTAAGGCTCGAATAACCCCTCTCCTGAAGGGAGAGGGGCAGGGGTGAGGGGCTCGACCGCTGATGGTTACGGACCAACGACAGTTCGCACGCGCTATGCGAAAAACCCCGACACCTGCAGAGGAGCTTCCTTGGAAGCATCTCCGCGGTCCCGGTTTCACGGAGCGAAGTTTCGGCGACAAGTTCCGTCCTTTCGATCGCTACGTCGTCGACTTTTATTGTCACGCAGCGAAGCTCGTGGTGGAACTCGACGGACGGCACCCCCTAAAGGCAGGTGTGCTGGCGGCGGCGGTGAGCAGGAAGCTCAAGCCCGCGCGCGTCATGCCTTATCGGTCGGAGCATCTCCGAGACTGACGACCCTGAGGCAAAGGGTCGAGTGGCTCAAGGCGCGCCCCCAGAGAATTGACACCTAATCGTCTAGGAGCCGTTTTCGCTTGTTCCAATTATCTATCGCGGTAGACGCCCATTACCGAGCGCCCGAAATGCGCGACGACAGGCTTGCCGCCGCCTACGCGAGTGCCGACGTATTCGTGTTCCCAAGTTTGACCGACACCTTTGGCCTCGTGCTGCTTGAAGCGCTTGCCTCGGGTCTGCCAGTGGCTGCAAATCCAGTTGTGGGTCCACTCGACGTGATTGGAGATAGCGGCGCTGGCGTACTCGACGCGAATCTCGGTCGAGCGGCGCTCGCAGCGCTCTCAATTCCCAGAGAGCTTGCGCGTGCCCGCGCGCTTACCTTCAGCCTCAGCGAGTCCGCGCGACAATTTGTCGACAACGTGTTTGCGGCGCATTGGGATAACGTCTGCCAGCCGAGGCGCCACGAGGCCAAAACGCCCGATTTCCGCGAATCCTTCGTGCGGCGCATTTACCCCGAATAGCGATGATGGCCGCGACGCCTGCGGCGCGGGGCGCTCGCGCCTAATTAGAGCCCGACCCCCGACTTGATCGGGGGGCAGGCTCAATGCTCAGCTTGAAGCTCTTTGATCCTCGCCTCCAGCGCGTCGCCGATGCAGCCGGCGGCGCTGGTGATTTTGTCATCGCTCGGCCGGCCGCGCAGCGGCAAGCCGCAATCCGGGCCATAGCGTTTGATCCAATCCCATTGCTCGCTCTTGATGCGATCGCCGTTGGCTCCGGTGCGGGCGGCGGCGTAGGCGTCCTCAAGCCTCGCCTCCGCGTCCAGCAACTGCGGCGACGCACAAATAACGTAGTCTGTCCCCATGTGCTTGCCGTTGACGCAATCGAAATGCGCCGGCGTCCTGAGCGCCGGCGGCGAGGATGCAGGCGAGGACGGCTCGGCCTCGGCCACGCGCGCGGGCGGCGACGCGCTCGCAGCCGGTAACGGAGTCGGCGAAGGCGCGGGTTCAGCGGGCGGCGGCGCGCGCGCAGCCGGTGTTGGTGGCGAAGGCTTTGGCTCCGGCGCAATCGGTCGGGACGGCCTCGCCGCGCACCGCGGCAACCTGAGGTCATGCGCCGCGCGCGCCCGCAGAAGGTCGGCCTTTGGGCTCGCAGCGAACTTTGACAAGAAGGGGTCAGCAGAGGATTTTCCCGAAATCCTACGCTAAGCCGATAGATTAGGAAATTCAGAGGCTTCGAGTTCCTGGCCGGGAAGCCCAGATTTGCCGGACCCCTCAAAATCCGTCCGTCAATCTAGC
>NZ_JBKQOT010000058.1:0-8032 GCF_052145395.1 Roseiarcus sp. | reverse complement strand
GACGGCCGATCACCCGCGCCCTCTCATCGACCTGGATCACGACGCATTCACGGGGCAGGAATTCCGAATAGGGATAGTCGGCGCCGAGCATCAGAAACAGATCGCAGTGCATCACGGCGTGGTAGTCCGGCTTCGTCCCGATCATGCCGATGCCGCCCATCCAGCGCGGGTCGTCATAGGGCATAATGTCTTTGCCCTTGACGGAATGGATCAACGGCGCCTTGAGCCGATCGGAAAGCGCACGCAATTCGTCGGCTGCGCCACGACATCCGGCGCCGCACATGATCACGATGCTGCCGCCGGCTTCGTCGATGCGACGGGCCATCTCGGCAATGTCTTCTTCGCTGGCGACGATTTCGGGTCGCGGCTTGAGCGTGGCGACACTCGATACGCTGCCTTCGACCTTTGCCGTGAGGACGTCCACTGGCGCCGTCAAATGCGCGACGCCGCGGCCCGCATTGGCGGCGGCGATGGCCTGATGGATGATGGCTGGCGCCTGTGCTGGCGAAGAAATGGTCTCGGTATAGAGCGAGACATCACGGAATAGCATGTTGGGATTTGTGGCCTGAAAATAGTCGATACCCTCCAGTTGACGCGGCATATCCCCGGAGATCGCAAGAACCGGCGCATGGTCGCGACTGGCCTCATAGAGGCCCGCGATGAGATGGGTGCTGCCCGGTCCGGTTGATCCGCAACAGACGCCCAGCCGACCGGTGAGCTTTGCCTGGCCCGCAGCCGCGAGCGCTGCGCCTTCCTCGTGGCGGACGCCGATCCATTCGATCTTGCTGCGGCGCACGACGTCGCCGATCGGGTTAAGCGAGTCGCTGATGAGGCCAAATATGTGCCTGACGCCAATCTTTTCCAGCGTGTCGACCAATGCAGCAGCTACTGTCTGTGACATCTGCGCCTCCTACAGCTAAAGCTGGACTTCGTTCGCAAGCATCCGGCGCGCCGCGCCCTCATTCGGGTTGCGTATCCTTGCGCCAAAGAGTTCGTCGGAGCAACGCCTATGCTGGCATTACCCTGTAAACCGTGGCTTACGCCCGTGCGAATACGTAATCTGTGCGCCAAGATGCCGCCGGCCCAATGTCAGTGCGCACAAGCTTCGGTGTGTCCGCGCGGGTCCGAGGGGGAATGGCGCTGTTCTCCCCCACGCATTGGCGCGCTGGCCTACGAAAAAGAGCCGCAAGAAAGTCCTCCTGCTCCCGTCCACGACGGAAGGCGGCTCGTCCGATCGTCTGTCTGCGGAAATCGGCAGATCCAAAGTCGAAGAGTGGATTTGGACGGCATTACGACAGTTTTTTGAACTGTATCCCTGTGAAATGCGAACACCAGACGCGATCAGGAACGAATAGCTCCTGCCCCTCCGGTGTTCAAAGCCAGTCAAGCGTCCCCTCTCCAGCAAAGGGCGCGTCGTTCATAGTTGACCTCCGCCAGTCTGTTTGTTCTGGAACGTGTCTTAAGGGAGCACCATCATGACTCGATCGACCGTATTAGACGTCCTCATCCCGTCCGCCATCGCGATTGGCGCGCTCTGCTCAAGCGCCGCAGTCGCAAAGGCCGACACCTATCAGCAGACCGATCTCGTCTCCAATATCCCCGGCCTCGCCATGGTCACCGACCCCCAGCTTGTGAACCCCTGGGGCGTTTCGTTCATCGGTCCGACGCCCTTTTCCAGCCCCTTCTGGATCTCGAACCAGGGGACCAACACGGCGACCCTCTACTCCGTGACCGGAGCAACAGGCGTGAGCGGAAACCTGCTGACGGTCGCGATCCCGACGACGGGAAACGGACCCCAGGGGCCGACCGGGCAGGTCTCGAACACGAACGCCTCGTCCTTCCCGGTCGGGAACGGCGGAAACGGCAAATCGGCCGACTTCATCTTCGCCAATCTGAACGGCGCGATCTCGGCCTGGGACGGCGGCCCGAGCGCGATCGTCCAGCACACGACGCCGGGCGCCGTCTTCACCGGCCTGGCCAAGAACCAGGCCCAGACCCTGCTCTACGCCGCCAACGACAGCGCCGGCGCGATCGACGTCTTCAACAGCGCCTTCAATCCCGTGACGCTCGGCGCCGGCGCCTTTGCGACCCCGTCGGCGATCAGCGCGCTGGGCCTCGTTCCCTTCAACGTGCAGGACCTGGGCGGCAATGTCTACGTGACCTACGCGCCGGCCGGCCACGCGGCGCAGACCACGGCGGCCGAGGGCGAGGGTGCCGTCGCCGTCTTCTCGGAGAGCGGGGGCCTGAAGAACGCCATCGTCGGCGGGCCGCTCGCCTCGCCGTGGGGCGTCGTGCTCGCGCCGTCGGCTTTCGGCGCCTTCGGCGGCGACCTGCTGGTCGGCAATTTCAGCGACAAGGACAGCGCCATCAACGCCTTCAACCCCGTGACCGACGCCTTCGTCGGCTCGATTGCCATCAACGCCGGCGCGGGCCAGTCGTCGGGCGCCCTGTGGGACTTGACGTTCGGGGCGGGCGGCAAGAATGGAAGCCCGCTGACGCTTTATTTCACCGACGGGATCGACGGCGAGCGCGCCGGTCTGTTCGGCGCCATTACCGCCGTCCCGGAGCCCTCGACCTGGGCGATGACGACGCTTGGCTTCGGCGGCCTCGCCTTCGCGGGCTATCGCACCTCGCGCAGGCGCGCCGCAGTCTCCGTGTGACCGATCGTCGGCTCCAACAAGGAGGCCAGCCGCCCCAACCCGGGGAGGGCCGCGGCGCGGCTGCGGCGAAGTGATCGGAGCGATCCGGACGGCGCCGCCGTCGCCGTCCGGACGCCCGGGCCCGATCCCCGGCCAAGCCGCCCTACTCCGCCGGCTGCGCCGCGAGCTCGCCGTGGCCATGCTCCCCCTGCGGCGCAGCCGGCGCAATGTGGGCGTATCGGGCAAAGCCGAACAGCATCGCCGCCACGCCGAAATATCCCAGCGCGACGATCGGCGACTTGCCGACGCCGATCTCCTCTCCGTGGATGAATCCGAAGAAGGTCAGCAGCGAACCGGCCAGCGCGAAGGCGGCCGCTTTCTCGAGCTGCCGATCGATGATGAAAACGGTGACGGCGCCGAGGATGATGCCGGCGAGCGTGGCGCCCCCGCCGAGCGTCCCGAGGCCGTTGTAGAGGATGCCCACGGCGCCGAGCTTGGCCATTCCGACTGCGGCCGCGTTGGTGCCGGCCGCGCCGAGCGCGCCGTCGATCATCGTCTTCCCCCAGGCGGCGATCTGCGGGATCATCGCCAGAATGATCGCCGGAGCGTGCGCCTTCGGCGATTCCTGGAAGGCCTGAGAGCCGATCAGCATTCCGATGTAGAGCAAAATCGGCAGGATCGCGACGACCGGGATGAGGCTCGACGCGAGCGCGACGATGCCGAGCCAGGTGAGCACCAGGACCATGACGCCGGTCGCCGCCGAATAGCCGATGCGTCCGCCCATCGCTTTCCAGCCGGGATGGCCGATGTAAACCGCATTGATGAACGGATTGCCGAGCATGCAGCCGATCAGGCTGATCACGCCGTCGGCGGTCAGAACCTGCGTCGTCGGGAACGGATCGCCCGCCGCCGCGGCGCTCTCGACATTGTCCATCGCCTCGACGAGATCGTAAATGCCGAACGGAATGGCCGTGACCAGGATGACGCCGACATACTGGAAGCCGTGGAAGACATGGCCGAAGGCCGGAATCGGAAACGAGAAGCCGAAATGCGAGACCGCGTCGCCGATCTGCGCGACGCTCAAGCCGCCATAGCCGAGGCCGAACAGGTTCGAGCCCCAGGCGATGACCGTCCCGGCCGCGATCGCGACGAGGCCGCCGGGCACGCCGCCATAATAGCGCACGCCGCCAAACCAGTTCGCCAGGATGATGGCGAGGCAGACGAGCCCGATCAGCGGCGTCTCGAAGATCTGCAGGCGGGGCCGCATCGAGTTGAAGGTAATCGAGATGCCGGCCAGCGAGCCGAGCAGGGCCGCGCGGGGGGTGATGCGGCGTATGACGGGCGCAATGAAACCGCCCGCCATCAGGACGAAGCTCTGGACGAACACCCAGGTCAGCCCCGCCTCCCAGGCCTGAACGGGATCGTTGGTCTTCGCCAGAATGGGCAGCATGACGACGAAGGTGACAACGAACATATGCGGCACGCTGATGCCCGAGCGCAGCGCGCACACGTCACTCCGGCCGGTCCTCTTGGCCAGCCGATAGCCGAGCCAAGCGTAATAAACCGTGCTGAGGAAAAGCATCAGGCCGGTTGCGGGAAGAATCCTCCCGAAGACAAGCGAGTCGGGCATTTTCAGGACGAATCGGAGAAGCCCCGTCAGCACCAGGATATTGACGAGGATATTGGTGCCGAACCCGAAGAATGCGTTCCAGTCGCCCGGAACCCACCAGCGCTCCATGGGTTTCGCCGTCGCCGCCTGATTGGACATCGCCAAGCTCCCTTCCTGCTTGTCCGAGGACGAGTCACGCCATGCGACGGAGAAGCTCCGCAGACGTCGTGACCCATCCGAAGATGCCGCCCTGGGCCTTAATCATCTTCAGGCCCATCTCGTGAAACTCGGGGAAGTACGAACCGACGCAGTCTTCGAGGACGAGGCACTCGTAACCGCGATCGTTGGCTTCCCTGACGGTGGTGTTGACGCAGACCTCGGTGGTCACGCCGGTAACGACCAGCTGTTTCACGCCGCGGTGCTGCAGCATGGCGTGGAGGTCGGTGGCGTAGAACGCCCCCTTTCCAGGTTTGTCGATCACCGGCTCGCCGGGCCCGGGATAGAGCTCCGGGATGATGTCGTGACCGGGCTCGCCGCGGACGAGAATGCGGCCCATCGGCCCCGGATAGCCGATGGATGTCTTCGAGCGTCCGCGGCTCTTCTTGGCCGGCGGCAGATCGAACAGATCGGGTCGGTGTCCCTCGCGGGTGTGCAGGACGTGCAGCCCGTGCGAGCGCCATGCGGCCAGCAGGCGGCGGTTCGGTCCGATCGTGCGGCGAAGCTCGGACACGTCGTTGCCGAGCATTTCGCCAAAACCCCCGGGCTCGAGGAAATCCGCTGCATGTCGATGATCAAGAGCGCGCAATGCGCGGGCGCAAGGACGAACGGATAAGGCTCGGCTGCGATCTCCATCGGCTCCGGTTCCCTGTCGCCCATGCGGAATTCGTGCGCCTCATTATGTATGCAATTGAGCGTTTTCGTATGCCTATAATGTCATTTTGTATGCTGAAATTGCGTGCTAAGCCTGCGCAAGAAACGGGCTCGCAACAGGTCGGGACAAGGTCTTGAGGGACAGCGAAATCGAGACGATGACGCAGGCCGAACGCTTGGCCGATTCGATCGCCGAAAAGGTTTTGTCCGGCGAGTTCGCGCCCGGTTTCCGGCTCGACGAGACGGCGCTGGCCGAGCGCTTCGGGGTGTCGCGCACCCCCGTGCGCGAGGCGATCCGGCTGCTCGCCTCTACCGGGCTGATCGACGTCAGGCCGAGGCGCGGGGCGAGCGTCGCGACCGCGACGTCGGCTGAGCTCGAGACCCTGTTTGGCGCGATGGCCGAGATCGAGGCGACCTGCGCCCGGCTCGCCGCGCTCAGCATGACCCCGATCGAGCGTCGCCGTCTGCAGAGCCGGCACGAGGCGATGGCGGAGCTGGTGCTACGCGACGAACAGGACGCCTACGCCGCCGCCAACATCGACTTCCACACCCAGATCTATTTCGGCGCGCACAACGAGATTCTGTCCGAGTTCGCCCAGGGGCTCAGGCGGCGCCTCGCGCCGTTCCGGCGCGCCCAGTTCCGGACAGAGGGACGGACGTCGCGGTCTCACCGCGAGCACGCCGCCGTCCTCAAGGCGATCGTCGCATGCGACGCAGCGGCCGCTCACGCGGCGATGTTCCATCACATGAGTCTGGTCGAAGATTCGTTTGGCCGTCTCGAAGCCGTCGCCCGCACCAAGGGCTAGGACGGCCGCGCTGCGCAAAGAGCGGCTATTCCGCGACGGATTGGCGAACGCGGCAAGACGGACCTGTCGCTGCCGTTCTTGGTCGGTTCCGGTAGGGCGAGACAGCGCCTGTCATCGATCCGCAGTTCGCCGACCGCGCCGTATGGAGCATCCTCGGGCGCGGACGCCAAGCGATCGATAGAAACACGCTGCCTAGGCACGGCGGTGTCCCAGGCCACTGCGGTGTGACCGGCGTCACATTGTCGGAGCGAACTTTGTGATAGAGTGGTGCACCGGGAAGGGATGGAGGAGGCGCTGGTCGACTCGATCCCTTCTCCAAAAGAAATAAGATTGGGGCAGCCATGGTGTCGCGTCGCGCTTTTTTGCAGTCGAGCGCCGCCAGCCTCGGGGGCTTGGCGTGGGGCGCCTCGCCGAGCCGCGCGGACACCCCGCCTGGCGTCACGGAAACTGAGATCAAGATTGGCCAGACCATGCCCTATAGTGGGCCCTTGTCGGCTTATGGCGTGATCGGCAAAACCGACGCCGCCTATTTCGCGATGATCAATGAATCAGGAGGAGTGAACGGACGCAAAATCCGCCTCATAAGCGTTGATGACGAATACAATCCGGCCAAGACCGTCGAGCAAACCCGCCGACTGGTGGAGTATGAAGGGGTCGCCTTCATTTTCAACAGTCTCGGCACTTGGACCAACGGGGCGATCCGCGCCTACCTCAATATCAATGAAGTGCCGCAGCTTTTCGTCGCCAGCGGCGCCGAAATGTTCGGTGACCAGGAACGCTTTCCCTGGACTATGGGATGGCAGCCAAGTTATCAGACTGAGGCAGCAATTTTCGGTAAACAAATACTCGCAACGAAGCCGGACGCCAAGATCGGGGTGCTCTACCAAGACGACAGCTTCGGCAGAGATTATATGGTTGGGCTGAAAGAGGGACTTGGCGCCAAGCATGCCCGAATGATTGTTGAAACAGCCACGTATGAAACCGGGGCCACGACGATCGATTCCCAGATCGTGGCCCTACGGCGGGCAGGAGCGGACACATTTATGATCGTAGCTGTAGAAGAACTTGCGGAGCAGGCAATTAACAAAACCTTCGATATAGGTTGGATGCCAGTTCGATACTTGACGGGCGTTTCTCAGTCCATCTCCTCGACTATGACGCCGTCGGGCCGTGAGAAACTAAAAGGTACAATCACTGCTGTCTACGATAAGGACCCGACGGACGCACGCTGGAGGGACGATGCCGGTTTCATGTTGTATACCGCGTTCATCAAAAAATACATGTCGCAAAATGAACAAGACGATGCAAAGGTCGTAAACGGCTTTGGCGTGGCTGCGACTATGGTGCACGTGCTTGCGCAGTGCGGCTCGGACCTATCGCGTAAGAACATCATGTATCAGGCTTCCAATATTAAGAGCCTAGAACTACCTATGTTGTTGCCTGGAGTGAAAATCTGCACTTCTAGTAGCAACTACCACCCGATACGGAAAATGCAACTTGCCTCGTTCAATGGCTCAAGTTGGGAGTTGTTTGGGGAATTGCTTGGCAGCTAGGCAGTGTCTCTGTCCGGCTTACGTGTTCACGACCCCCGTGCTCGGCGGGCAGGCCTCGATCGCCATCGGCGCACCTTGGGCCGAACCGGCCTCGGCGATCGGAACCGTGAGTGGCCCTGCGCTCTGAAGCACACGTTTTGCGGATCGCGTCGGGCTCGTCCGCCTCGCGGCGCCTGAGCGAGACGGCGATCGAACTGTCCGGGTTCACGGCGTCAATCCAAAGGCCGATCGGCGCCGCGTTTCCCTGCAAGAGAATAATATCAACTCCGTTTTGCGGAAAATCGGAATTCCGAGTACGGTGATCCTATGACCCTGAACGGAACCCGCAATGCCGTTCGCCGCCCACATCTTCCGCTCACGTCGGGTCTCGCGACCGGCGGCGTGCTCTGCCCGCGGCCGGCGCCTTTCAGGCCTCGCCATCCGCCTCTGCAATTACCCACCCTCTTGCCTCTTGCCCCTTGCCACGGGGCGGGATGTCTGAATCCATGGAGCGATGGACCGCAGTGATTTGCAGCAGTTGAGCAAGGAGCAGTTGATCGAGTTGGTGCTGCGGCT
>NZ_JBKQOT010000057.1:0-3483 GCF_052145395.1 Roseiarcus sp. | reverse complement strand
GGGCGCGATCACCCTGTTTTCACCTAGGCCCCGCTTCAATCCAAGGCCGGGAACGCCAAAGTTCGAATATTGGTAGGTGAACTCCAGGTCGCGGGCGTTGTAGGCGGATTCGGATATGCCCCATGGAAGGCCGAGTTTCGTCGCGTAGGCGATCTGCCGGCCAACGATCAGTCGGTTTGTCTGCTCCAGCAGGCTCCCCGCCGGCGCGCGCATGACGAGCGAGGGCATCAGATACTCGAACATGGATCCCGACCAGGAGACCAGCACGGCCGCGTGCGCGACAGGCGTCACGGAGCGGCCGAGGCGGAACCAATGCTTCGCCGCGACGTCGCCCTTGGCGATCGCGAACAAGCTGGCGAGCCGCGCCTCGGAGGCCAGGAGATCGTAACAGTTCTGATCGAGAACGCCTTCGTTGACGAGATATCCGATCGACAGCAATTGTCGGTCGGGATCGAGCAGGAAGCCGAACTCCATCGCCAGCGCCATCGACCGCGCCATGATTGCTAGAACGGTCAGCCTCTCGCGCTGGGCGACGGCCGCCTCGCCCGCTTGCACGAGATCCTGGCAGTGGGTCTCGATCGTGCTCGAGACCGCGCGCGCCCAAAGCAGCACATCCGCGCTCGGCCCGTCACTCCGTTCGATCGCCAGCGCGTTGGCGATGTCGACCATGATCTCGACATTGGCGCGAAGTCCGGCGAGCTGCGCCTGACAATCGATTTGCGAAAGCGCCACCTGATGCAAATCCGATGCGACCACGGCCAGCGCGTCGTCGAGTTGGTACAATGTCACAGTCTGGGTCTGGCGGCCGTCGCGCAGACGCACGCATTCGGCGCGGGTCATGTTGAGCGCGTCGGCGACGCCGCTGAAGCGCCGCGCCGCATTGAGGGGTCGATCCCTCCAATCCTCGCAGGCGTTGGCGAGCGCAATCAGATGCCCGGCGAGATTGCCGCTGTCGACCGTCGATATGTATCGCGGCTCGAGGGGCCGAAGATCTCGCGTATCGTACCAGTTGAAGAAGTGACCGCGCACGCGTTGCATGCGACCCATCGTGGCGAGCGTCGCCTCCAGCCGATCGATTGCCTGACCGGTTCCGATCCAGCCGAACTCACGCGCGCAAGCGACCGAAAGCAGATAGAGGCCGATATTGGTCGGTGAGGTCCGATGCGCGACCGCGGGCGCAGGATCATCCTGGAAATTGTCGGGAGGCAGCATGTTGTCGGCCGACCTGACAAAGGTCTCGAAGAACCGCCAGGTGCGGCGCGCGGTTCTCCTCAGCGCCTGCGCATCGGCGTCGGTCGTCGGCAGACGGGAGTCGGCGGCGGGAGGCAGGCTCACAAAGCGCGCAACGGCGGGCGAAGCCAGCCAGAGCGCGACGAAGGGAAGCGCCACCGGCGAGGACCCGTGGCGAGACGTCAGCGCGACCATCGCTGCAACCACCCCAATGACGATCGCGCCCGTCATTCGGCGAGCGAAGCCCGCGA
Source organism: Roseiarcus sp. (assembly GCF_052145395.1). Classification (NCBI taxonomy): domain Bacteria; kingdom Pseudomonadati; phylum Pseudomonadota; class Alphaproteobacteria; order Hyphomicrobiales; family Roseiarcaceae; genus Roseiarcus; species Roseiarcus sp. Next base: position 2,002 of record NZ_JBKQOT010000057.1, on the reverse strand, counting down.
TATCGAGGCGAGGACGGGTTGTCGCCTGCGCGGCCGGAACCCATTCGAGTAGATGGCGCCGGCTGACGCCGAGGCGCCAGAGCGTCCGAGCGATCGCATCGGCCATGAGTCACGCCTGATCCGCCAGGAACGTGACGGTCAATGTCGAAAGGGTCAACGCAAGGCCCGCGTCGCCGCCGAGCGCGCGCATATGGCTCGACATCGTCACGCCAGGTCGACGTGGCGGAATGGCGGCCAGAACCGGAATGAGCGTCGGCAGCGCGATCGTCAGGACGACGAACAGCGTCCAGATCAACGCCACGTGAAGCGGCAGCGTCCAACCAACCAGCAAGGCGAGGATCGCGGCGGGCGCCGAGAGCGTGCGGCGCAGATTGTCCAGCATTTTCCATCGGCCGATTGCCGGAAGGACGCTCGGCGACGACACGGTTCTGGACTGCGACGGCCCCCGCCCAAAAATCCAGGGGAGCAATTGCCAGTCGCCGCGCGCCCACCGGTGATGACGAATGGCGCCGACGTCGTAGCGAGCGGGGAATTCCTCGACGACTTCCACATCCGAGGCGAGACCGGCGCGGGCGAACACGCCCTCGAAGAGATCATGACTGAGAAGAGTCGAATCCGGCGCACGGTCTGCGAGCGCAGCCTCGAACGCGTCGACGTCGTAGATGCCTTTTCCGGCGTAGGATCCTTCCCCGAACAGATCCTGATAGACGTCGGACACGGCCGAGGCGTAAGGGTCGATTCCGCTCACGCTCGAGAAGATTCGCTGGAACAGCGAGCCTTCGCGACCGGTCGGCAGCGACGGCGTAACGCGAGGCTGCAGGACGGCGTAGCCCTCGACGACCCGACGCCCGTCGGCGTCGAGGCGCGGCCGGTTCAGCGGATGCGCCATCTTGCCGATCAGGCGACGCACCGCATCGCGCGGCAATCGCGTGTCCGAATCGAGCGTCACGACGTAACGGACGCCAGCCGGGGCTGTTGGGGCGCCTAACCCCACGTCCATGAAAGTCGTGTCGGTCGCGCCGCGCAGCAGCCGATTAAGTTCGTGGAGCTTGCCGCGCTTGCGTTCCCACCCGATCCACCGCGATTCGCCTTCGTTCCAAATGCGGCGCCGGTGGAGAAGGAGGAAGCGCTGTCCGCCAGGCGCCTGGCCATAACGCTGGTTGAGTCGCGCAATCCCTTCCGCCGCCACAGCGACCAGCGCGGCGTCGCCGTCCGCATGTTCGTTCGCGGCGTCGGTCCAATCGGTCACCAGCGCAAAATGCAGATCGCCTTCCGGGCTCGCGAGGTGATGAATCTCGAGACGCTCGACCAGCTCCTCGATAGCCTGCGGGTTTGTGAGCAGGGTTGGAACAGCGACGAGCGTCCGCAATTCGGCGGGCACGCCATCGAGCAGATCGAGAGCTGGGAGAAGCGTCGCGGCAAAGCCGACGTTGACTCCGCGATTGACGAAAGCCACCGCGGCGTCGATTGCGGGGATGGCGCCAAGCACGCCGAGGAGGCCAAGAACCGCAAGGCCCGCTCCGGCGAGAAAGAGCGCGAGCAGCGGCGCGGCAAGAAGGATTGCGGCGACGACAGAAATCGCGGTCAAATAGCCGCTGATGCCGATCGATCGGTTGTTGCGCGCCGCCCGGTTTCGCAGGGGCGGGCGATATTGGATCGCTTTTTCGAAGGCGCCGCGCCCGCCCGCCAGCAGAATGTATCCCGTGTCGCCGCGTCGGGCCTGCTCCGTCGCCGGGGCCTCGGCCGCGGCCTCTTTTGCCGCGAGCACCGCCGCGGTGGCAATATCGAGCTCAGTGCGGTCCGAGCCGCGCGAAAGATCCTCGACGGCGCTGCGGTATAGCGTGCGCGTTGGAAAATCCATGCTCTCGAAGTCGCTGTCCGCCGCGAGAACTTCGTCGACGAGGCTCAGCCGCTCGAACAGTTGCTGCCAGTCGGCATCGGAAATCCGGCGCAAACTGGTAATGATGTTGCGAACGGAAACGTTCGCGGCGCCTTGCTGGCG
>NZ_JBKQOT010000056.1:0-7665 GCF_052145395.1 Roseiarcus sp. | reverse complement strand
CCAACAAGTTTGGCGGCAACGAGAATCTCGCGGGTGTTGCGTTTCTGCAAGGGGTGAACCAGAAGGTCCACGAGGACCACCCTGGAGTGCTGACGTTCGCCGAGGACGCGACGGCGCGGCCCGATGTCACGAGTACGTTGGCGCGAAGCGGCGGGCTCGGCTTCGACTACAAGTGGGACCTCGGCTGGGTCCACGACACGCTTGGGGAGTACATGCCCCTGAAGCCAGCCGAGCGGCCGAAAAGCTACGCCAAACTCGTCTTCAGGATGCATTACGCCTTCCGCGAGAACTACCTCTTGCCGCTCTCGCACGACGACTCCGCGCCGGGCAAGAAATCGCTCCTTGCCAAGATGCCGGGGGACGAGTGGGAAAAGCGCGCCAACCTGCGATTGCTTTATGGCTACATGTTCGCGCTGCCCGGCAAGAAGCTCATGTTCATGGGGGATGAATTCGGCCAGTGGAAGGAATGGGACCATGAAACCAGCCTCGACTGGCACCTCCTGGAAAACCCAGCAGACCTACGGCATCCAGGCCTGAAGCGGTGGGTGCGCGACCTGAACACGCAGTACCGGGCCGAGCCGGCCCTCCACGAGCTGGATTGCCGGACCGATGGCTTTGCTTGGCTCGAGGCCGACGCCGCCAACTCTGTGCTCGCCTTCCTGCGTAAGGGCTCGGCCGAGCATGACCAGGCCCTGGTCGTCTGCAACTTCAGCGGTCAGGTCTTTCGGAATGTCCGCGTGGGAGTTCCCCGGGGGGGGCTCTGGAAGGAGATCCTCAATAGCGACGCCACGATTTACGGTGGCGGGGGCCAGGGCAACATGGGGGGGCTTGCCCCATCGCCGATCGCCCGCAACCAGCAACCGCAGTCGCTCCTCCTGCTCCTGCCTCCCCTGACCGTTCTAATCTTCAAGAAGGTTTCGAGATGAGGCGGCCATCACCCAAGGCCCCTTCCCGATCCAGCTTCGCGATGCCAGCCCCGGAAAGTCCACGGACCATTCGAGGTCATGGAGCCGGGCCCATTTTCCTGGACCCAGTCGGGGCAGGCAAGGCGCCCCGGGCGAGAACTTGGTCATCTACAAGCCGCACGTCGGCATTTGCTCGCCCGAGGGACCTTCGAGGGTGTTTCCCCGGCGCCGGCGCTTTCTTGCTTACGGGGCAAATCGAGGCCCTGGCCCCCGACCAGGCTTTCCATCCCCCTGTGGCGGTCATGTTGGGGGCATGGATCGCAGGTCGGAATAGAAATCAAGCGTGCGCCTCGCAATGCTCGACCAGCTAAAATGCCGTTCGACTCGGTCGCGCGACTGGAGGCCCATCTTCCGGCGGCGCTCTGGATCGTCAAGAAGTTGGTTAACGCCAGCCGCCAGGTCGTGAACAAATTGGGCCGGATCTTTTGGCTCGAAGTTCAAGGGGCTGGCCGCCTCGAACGACACCAGCAATCCGGTCTCCCCGGGAATCACCACCTCCTTGATTCCGCCGACGGCCGAGGCGACGACCGGGGTTTCGCAGGCCATGGCCTCCAGGTTGATAATCCCGAACGGTTCATAGACGGACGGGCAGACGAAGACCGAGGCGTGCGTGTAAAGGGGGATGATCTCCTCTCTGGGAAGCATCTGGGGTATCCAGTTGATCGGCACGGCGGCGTCGCGGCGAGCCTGTTCCACCCGCTCTTCCATCTCGCGGCCGATCTCCTTCGTGTCCGGGGCCCCCGCGCAGAGCACCACTTGTACGCCCGGGCGGATGTACTTCACGGCGTCGACCAGATGAATAATGCCCTTCTGGCGGGTGATGCGGCCGACGAAGAGTACGAACGGCTTCTCGGGGTCGATTCCGTGCTTGGTCAGGACTGCCTGATTAGGAGTCGGCTTGTACTCGCTCAAGTCGATCCCATTATGGACGATCCGCACCCGGTCGTAGGGCACTCCATAGAGAGAATGAACATCCTCCCGCATCGCCCCGGATACGGCGATGACGCCGTCGGCGTTCTCGTAAGCGGTGCGCTCGATCCACGAACTCGCTTGATACGCGGAACCGAGCTGCTCGACCTTCCAAGGGCGGTGGGGTTCCAGTGAGTGCGTTGTCAGGACAAGGCTCGCCCCGGTCAGCTGCTTCGCGAGACAGCCGGCCAGATGGGTGTACCACGTGTGGCAATGGACGATGTCCACGCCCTCGAGCATCCCGGCCATGACCAGGTCTTTGAGCATCGTCTGCTGAAACATCTTGTGCCGGGGATCCTGGCAGGGCAGTTCGAAAGCCGGGTCGATCCCCCGCACGGTCAGGTTTCCGTCGCGGATGTCCTGGCCGCCGAAGCAGATGACCGAGACGTGGTGACGCCCTCCGTCTGCGCTGGCCAATTCCCGGGTGAGATATTCAACGTGGACCCCTGCGCCCCCATACACGTGCGGCGGGTACTCATTGGTCAAGATTGCTATCCGCATACGAGACCTCCTGGATCGGCCAAGACCCCGACATTCTGCGCCCGAGACCCGGCACGGATAGGCTTGGGTTCCAATCGTTCGCGCTTACCCAATTACAAGCTTCGGTGCCCGGGGACCGGGTGTCAATAAGCCAAACGCCGCGCTGAGGCCACGCCAACCTGCCCCCGCATGACAGGCCGAAGGTCATCTACGGCGAAGCGAGCCGCATTGGCGCGGCGCGGCCGAAAGCGCTGCAAATCGTCTTCAAGCAAAACCCTTACGACGTGAATGCCGTCAAGATCGCCGCGGATGCCTACGCGGAGTGGGGGTCGGGAGCGCCGAGGGGTGTTCCAATCGACGGGGAAAACTACGCGCGAGTCGCGCGGTTCAGCTCAGATGCCCGCGGCGGGCGATCCGATGTCGCGAATGAGCGGGACAAGCGCTGAAATCTGCGGTCTACCCCGAGCGGGGGATGGTCCGCCTATGCCGCTGCCCCAGAGAGAGTCAGCCTCGGTAAGTGTTTCAGTCCGAAGAAGAAGGTCTCAGCGGCGTCTCAGCCTGAAGGAGCCGCCACCGATGTGATCCTCACAAATAGTCGCCTTCCGGCGCGAATTTCGAAAGCAACCATTTGTGGTCCGACGACCACGCCAAGACTTGCTCTTTCGGCAGCGTCAAGCCGTTTGGGTCCTCGACCTTATATAGATACGACCGTTGATAGCGAAGGTCATTTGCGAGCTTTAGGGCCGCCTCCCTGCTCGACATTTCGGAGGAAACTCGATCCTGATCGTATCGATCGCGGTAATGTACTTTCCATCCGGACATAATCCCGTCTCCTCCTTGCCTATTTCTAGCGCTCTTTAGCCTCGATTTGTCAGACTAGGCGGTTGTCTGCCATCTATACTCCGTGGTTTGAACGGAGATGTCGTTCCGGGGGGCCGGTTACGCCGGAGACGCTACAAACGCTCGCCGCTGCGTAAGACATTTGGCAGGGCCATTCGACCAGCCCTCGCGGCATCACCACGCCATGGGCGACATTCGCGGTGAGTCGATGACGAGGGATTGCAAAATTCCAATAAAGCATTGACCCCTTCAGCCTGAAGGTATCGCTTCGAAATGAGAATTCATCATGTTTACGCCAAGACCGAGCACTTTTTGCTTACATTGCAACCGACCTATTCTAAGGAAAAAGCTAAAGCAACTTAAATTATCCGCATAAAAAACAACAGCACACAATTATAAATGTCCATTCGCCTTGACAGTGATTGCAATCTATTGAACGGTGGTTGCACACTGCGCGCTTCGTCGGCGCTCCCGGCGAGGTCGTGGCGATCGACGGTAAGACGGCGCGCCGCACCTTCAAGAAGGCCAAGGGCGAAGCGGCCATCCACGTGGTTACCGCCTACGCGGTCGAGCGCCGTCTGGTTCTCGGTCAGGTCAAGACAGAGCAGAAGTCGAACGAAATCACCGCCATCCCGAAGCTTCTGGACGCGCTCGACCTCCAAGGCGCGACCGAGACGATCGACGCCATGGGCTGCCAGCGCGAGATCGCCCGGAAAATCCGACAAGGGCGCCGACTTCCTTCTCGCCCTCAAGGACAACCAGCCGAGGCTGGCCGAGGACCTGCGCCTGTTCGAGCAGAAGGCCAAGAATTTCGCCGATACGACGGTCGAGCAAGCCCAGACCGTCGACGGCGACCCCGGCCGCATCGAGACGCGCAAGGTCACGGTCTATCAGGACGTGAAATGGCTGCAGGACCGTCACGCCTGGCCGGGTTTGAAGAGCGTCGTCAAAGTCGAGAGCCGGCGCGAGATCGGCGACAAGATCGAGACCGAGACCCGCTTCTATCTCGCCTCCGCAGTCCCCACCGCCCTCGCCGCCGCGGCCTTCGTGCGCGTACACTGGGGAATCGAGAACTCCCTGCATTGGGTGCTCGACATGGTGATGCGCGACGACGAGAGCCGCGTGCGAACCGGAAACGCCGCGGCCAACCTCGCCATCATCAAACACATCGCCTACAACCTGATCAGACGCGGAAAAGGCAAGCATTCCTTCCGAGCCAGGTGAAATCTCGCCGCTGGGACGAGGACTACCTTCTCAGCCTCCTCCTCGCCGGATGATTTTCCTTCACCCGATTCCCCTGTCGCCGTCCTTTGCCTTCGGCAGACCGTCGTGCAGAACGAGCCCGTCAAGGACCGCGGACCAAGGCGCCCGTTCGGCCATCATGATGGCGTGGGTTGGACGGAAGGCGGAGGCGACGTCGAGCGTGCCGGCGTAAACCGTATGCTGGTCGCTCAGTCCGTATTCGCCGCCAGACAGCAGGCTCCCGCACTTCGGGCAGAAATTGCGAACGGCCTCCCCGCCTCTCCGCAACCGCTTTCGCGCCTGTCGCGTCGGGCCGCTCACCCGGAAGGCGTCGCTCGGGAATCCCATATAGGGGACGGCGCCGGCGCCGGACGCCCTGCGGCAGTCCTCGCAGTAGCACAACCCGGAGTAGAGGGGGTGTCAATCGGACGCCTCGTATCGCACGGTGCCGCATAGTCACCCGCCGGTCAGGATGCGCGCGCTCATCGCCTTGGCCCTCCGTTCGCCCGCGCCGACGCCTAAGAGCCGCCAACCCGGAGTTCCCGGGAAATGCAGGGCATCGTGATCGGTTCGCTTGGCCGGCTTGCGCCAGCGCATCCGTTCCCTGTATCGCTTTGAGCATGGATATCGCTTTGCACACACGGAGGCGCGGGTGAGCGGCGAGCCAAAACCCGTCGCGATCATCATGGGCAGCCAGTCGGACTGGGCCGTCATGCGGCGCGCCGCCGAGACGCTCGAGGCGCTCGGCGTCGGCTACGACGCTCGCATCGTCTCGGCCCACCGTACGCCCGATCGGCTTGTCGCCTTCGCCAAGAGTGCGAAAGCGGAGGGGTTTAAGGTGATCGTCGCCGGCGCAGGCGGCGCGGCGCACCTGCCCGGCATGACGGCGGCCTTCACCACGTTGCCGGTGTTCGGCGTCCCCGTCCCGACCAAGGCGCTCGGCGGCGAGGAATCTCTGCTCTCGATCGTGCAGATGCCGGCGGGCGTGCCGGTCGGCACGCTCGCGATCAACGCCGGGCTGCTGGCCGCCAGCGTGCTGGCCCTCTCCGACCCCGCGCTCGCCGGGCGGCTCGAAGCGTGGCGCGCAGACCGCACCGCGGCCGTCGCCGAGCGGCCGCAGGACGCGCCTCCCGTCGAGGGGCCGGCATGATCCTCTCTCCCGGCGCCACGATCGGCATTCTGGGCTCCGGCCAGCTCGGCCGTATGCTGGCGATCGCGGCGCTGAAGGTGGGCTTGCGCACCCATATCTACGCCCCCGAGGTCGAGGGCCCGGCCTATGACGCCGCCGCCGGCCGCACGATCGCGCCGTTCGACGACGAGGAGGCGCTCGAAAAGTTCGCCCGCGAGGTCGACATCGTCACCTACGAGCTCGAAAACGTCCCGACCGCGACCGTCGAGTTCCTGAACCGGCACGTCCCGGTGCGCCCGGGCGCGCGGGCGCTCGCGCTGACCCAGGACCGGCTCATCGAAAAAACATTCTTACGCGACGCGGGTCTCAGGACCGCGCCGTTCGCCGCCGTCGACGACGCCGGCGCGCTCGCCCGCGCGCTCGCCGAGCTCGGCCGCCCGTCGATTCTCAAGACCCGGCGCTTCGGCTACGACGGCAAGGGCCAGTCGCTGATCCGCGAGGGCTCGAACGTCGCCGCGATCCACCGGGCGCTCGGGGCCACGCCGATGATTCTCGAAGGTTTCGTCGCCTTCGAGCGCGAGGTGTCGGTGGTCGCGGCGCGCAGCCTCGAAGGCGAGATCGTCGCCTACGATATTTGCGAGAACGAGCACGAGCGCCACATCCTCGCCCGCACACGTGCGCCCGCCCGCATAAGCGCGGAGACGGCGCTCGAGGCGCGAAGGATCGCAACCATAGTGCTCGAGGCGCTCGACTACGTCGGCGTGCTGGCGGTGGAATTGTTCGTCACCCGCGACTGGCACGGGCGTGAGGGGCTGGTGGTCAACGAGATCGCGCCCCGCGTCCACAATTCCGGCCACTGGACGTTCGACGGCGCGCAGACCTCACAGTTCGAGCAGCATGTCCGCGCCATCTCGGGCTGGCCGCTCGGCGCGCCGACCCGCAGAGGCCGGGTCGAGATGCACAACCTGATCGGTGAGGACGCCGAAGACTGGCGCGACATCCTCGCCCAGCCCGACCTCTGTCTGCACCTTTACGGCAAGCTGGAAATCCGCGAAGGCCGTAAGATGGGCCACGTCACGCGCGTGTTTCCGGAGCCGCCGGGCGAGGGTTAGTTAGTCTTCACTACAACCATTTTTGGCCTGTCGACGGAGTTCGATACGACGAGCAAAATCAAACGCTTGGTCAGCCGAGAAATGGCTTGGAGCAAGATCGAATCCGCGAAGACGGGTTAGCGTGCACTCTAGGGCGCGGTCGCTGACCGGGCCTGTCGACCTCTCTTCGGCAGGGTCGCCGACCCCGGTCCAGAGTCTGCGCGTGGATGGCCCCTTCGCCCTTGGCCTTCTTGCATCGATCAAGCTGGTGGAAGAGCATGGCATCAACCTTTACGCTGGCTATTGTCAGTGGGCGTATTGGGCGCTTGGTCGGCTGGTCGATCCAGAGGAGGGCGCGCGCGGGCTGAGGCAGGCTCTCGAGGCCTATATGGCCCAGGGGAATAAGGCCGATGCGCCATTGTTTCACGGGATGCTTGCAGAGCTGGAGGCCGCCGCGCGAGGTCCTGACAGCGCCCTCAAGCTGATCGACCAGGGACTGAAGATCGCGGAAGAGACAGGGGGGCGTTTCATGGACCCCTACCTCTATCGCCTCCGCGGCGACATCCTGCTCAAGCGCGACCCAGCGGATTTCGCGCCCGCCGAGGACGCCTACCGGACCGCCATCGCCATCGCGAAGCGGCAAGGCGCGCGCAGCTACGAGCTGCTCGCATCCCTTTCGCTCGCAAAGCTCTGCCAATCGACGGGCCGGCCCAATGACGCTCACGCCGTCCTCGCCCCCTCCTCGAAGGCTTCTCGGCGACGCCGGAGATGCCGGAGATCGCCGTGGCGCAGGCGCTGATGGCACGCTTGGCGTATGGCCGCTCCAGTGAAGGGTTTCGGACGCCGGCCCTTTGCGACGGTGGTGCGTGCGCCGTGGGCCGACGTCCCAAAGCCTGCTGCTACGAAAATAGCTTCAGCGTGGATGCGGGGTCATGCGGGCGCGGCCTTT
>NZ_JBKQOT010000055.1:0-2802 GCF_052145395.1 Roseiarcus sp. | reverse complement strand
CGGCTTAGGCTACCTCGCGAAGAACCCTCAGGGCGGCTACGTGAACACGCAGGCAGGTGAGGCGGGACACACTGCCGCTGCCCAGGCTGCCCGTGAGGCGGACCACGCTACCGCTGCCCAGGCTGCCCCCACCGAAACCCATACGCCACTCGATGACGACGGGAGCGCAGCTGTGTTCAAGCACGGGGTCTCCCCCAGCCTCACGGCGCGGGCCGTGGAGGAGATTGCGACCGCCGGGGCCATGAGCCCTGACGTCCGGGAAGCCTCCCAGCAGCTGAACGCCGACCCCTCGATCGTCTCTAGCGTGATGCAGAAGGCCATGGCGGCCTACGGGCAGCAGTTCGAGCGGCACGCGGCGAAGGCCGGTGTGGCCTCTGGCGACTTCACCGCATGGGCTCAGCAGCAGCGAGGCGACGCGCTCAAGATGGCCATGGTGCGCCATGTGACCCAGCAGGACCCACGCGCGTACAATGCGCTGCTCGCTGAGTTCAAGCAGGCCTCGCGCCGATGAGCCTGCTGCCAGCCGACCCGGTGAAGCGGAGGGCTGAGGAGCAGGCCAGAGAGCGAGCCCGCACGGATGCGTTCGAGCGGGGCTACGCTCAAGGCCGCGCATTCGCGACCGCGATCATGGAGATGAGAGGAGGGGCTGCGCTTGCGGCCTCTCCCACTCCCAGCTTGCCTTCACACATCCGCTCCCTAGCCCTCGACATCGGCCAAGACCGGATCCTTCTGCCCAAGGCAGTCACCATCTCCCGCGCCTTCACCGAGGGAGGGGATGAGATCGCCACCCACATTAGCTTCGGCCACGTCACGCTGACGGTTGACGAGGCTGTTCGTGAAGGGGTCCTTGAGGCGACCGGTCGGTTCAACCACTACAGGGCCGGCGACGTTCTCCACAGCCGTCCTCAGGTTGGATCGTGGGTGCACCCGATGGGTCACGACGCGACTCGACCAGCAACAAGGCCGGGGCTCTGATGACCCGGCGTAGAGCATCACCCCACGGCGGGGGCATGGGCGAGAGCGGTTGAAGAAGGCCGCGCAGCGGGCCACCAAGCGAGCCGCTCGTGTCGCGGCCGGGGCGGTCATCCCGGAGACCCTCTCGCTCCGCTCCCCAGCGGCAGAACCGCATCAAGAATGACAGCCACGGAGTAGTGAGGGCGAGGAGTGATCCTCCCCTCTCTTTTTTTTCACCGTGGTGGCCTAGCGCTTGGCCTAAACCGTGGCCTAGAATGCATCCCAAAATGCCGACTAAGTCTTTGATATAGTTGCACGTTAGGGTGTCTGGTCGGGGCAGCCGGATTCGAACCGGCGACCTGAAGTACCCAAAACTTCCGCGCTACCGGGCTGCGCTATACCCCGAGTTCCGCGCAGTGGCTAACATGAGCGCGTCGCGCGGACAAGGATGGCGCTCGTTTTAGGCGCGCTCGCTGTGATCGCGCCGCCGCGCTCAGCGAGCGCGGCTAGACGAGCCCTACCCCGTCGCCAGCGCCCGCGAAATCACCAGCCGCTGGATGTCGCTCGTGCCCTCGTAAATCTGGCAGACCCGCACGTCGCGGTAGATGCGCTCGACCGGATAGTCGGCGAGATAGCCGTAGCCGCCGTGGATCTGGATAGCGTCCGAGCACACCCGCTCCGCCGTCTCGGAGGCGAACAGCTTCGCCATCGACGCCTCCTTGAGGCACGGCCGCTTGGCGTCGCGCAAGGACGCGGCGTGCAGCGTGAGCTGCTCGGCCGCCTCGATTTGCGTCGCTATGTCGGCGAGGCGGAACGCCACGGCCTGATGCTCGATGATCGGCTTGCCGAACTGGATGCGCTCCTTGGCGTAGGACAAAGCCGCCGCATGGGCGCCGCGCGCCATGCCGACCGCCTGCGCGGCAATGCCGATGCGCCCGCCCTCGAGGTTGGCGAGCGCGATTTTCAGCCCCTGCCCTTCCTCCCCGAGCCGCTGGCTCGCCGGCACCCCCATGTCCTCGAACACGATATGGCAGGTGTCGGAAGCATGCTGACCGAGCTTGTCCTCGACCTTGGCGACGACGAAGCCCGGCGTGTCGGTCGGCACGATGAAGGCGGAGATGCCCTTTTTGCCGGCATTCGGGTCAGTGACGGCGAAGACGATCGCCACGTGGCCGTTCTTGCCCGAGGTGATGAACTGCTTGGAGCCGGAGATGACGTAGGAGGCGTTGCCGTCGCGCCGCGCCCGCGTGCGGATCGACGCGGCGTCCGAGCCGGCGCTCGGCTCCGTCAGGCAGAAGCAGCCGATTGTCTCGCCACGGGCCATCGGCTTCAAGAACCGTTCGCGCTGCTCGTCGTCGCCAAAGGTCAGAATCGGCATGCAGCCGACCCCGTTGTGGACGCTCATGATGGTCGAGACCGCGCCGCAGCCGGCGGCGATCTCGATCACTGCCAAGGCGTAGGAGACATAATCCGTCTCGGCGCCGTCCCACTCCGCAGGCACGGTCATGCCCATAAAGCCGAGTTCGCCCATTTCCCGGAGCGCATCGCGGGGAAAGGCGTGCTCGCGGTCCCAGGCGGCGGCGTTCGGGGCGAGCCTTTCTTCGGCGAAGCGTCGCGCCATGTCGCGGATCGTCGCCTGCTCTTCGGTCGGGATCATGCAGCCTCCAGGGCGATCGCGGTCGCCTCGCCCCCGCCGATGCACAAGCTGGCGACGCCTTTCTTTTGGCCATATTGCTTCAGCGCCGCAATCAGCGTCACGATGATCCGCGCTCCCGAGGCGCCGATCGGATGGCCGAGCGCGCAGGCGCCGCCGTGGACGTTGACGTGATCGTGCGGCAGCCCCAATTC
>NZ_JBKQOT010000054.1:0-2616 GCF_052145395.1 Roseiarcus sp. | reverse complement strand
TCATCGCCGGTCAGCACGGCCATGTGAATTACGAGGTCATTCCCTCGGTCGTCTACACCATGCCGGAGATCGCCGCCGTTGGCGCGTCAACAGCACCGACCCAACCCGATCGGCATATCCTTTGGGTCGAGGAGCACGGGCGGATGAATTGGCAGAAGGCCTCCGGCGTTACAAATGCGTCGTCGGCGACGCGCTACATTCACGCCAGGACGCCCAACTTGCGACCGAGATTGCCGTCGCGGTCAAATCGCTCAACCGAATGCGCGAATTCGGGCAAGCAAAATTCGTCCGCGTCGCTTGAGGGATATCGCATCAACGCGCCGACGCGTCACTCCAGGCCTCCATGCAACAAGCTCCCGGTCAGCGCGGCAAGCATCTGGCCGGTCTGGTTGCAATCGTCGTCGATCGCCTGCTTGCCCATGATCAAGAGGCCCGGCTCTTCCTCGGCGACCACGCCTTTGAGGACATTGGCAACCGCGAGCGGCTCGACGATCCCGTCGGTCTTGACCAGAATGCCGCGGTCGGCGCCCGTCGCCAGCGCGGTGCGCAGCTTCTCGCTCGCTTGCGCCGGCCCGATCGACACGATTACGACTTCCGTCGCCTTGCCTTCTGGCGAAGCGCTTCCTCGACGGCGATCTCGTCGAATGGATTCATCGACATCTTGACGTTGGCGAGCTCCACGCCCGAACCGTCCGACTTGATGCGGATCTTGATGTTGTAATCCACCACGCCCGATGCCGCCGTTCGCTCCAAGCCTCCCCCGCAACTTGAAGGCGCGGCGTAGGGCTCGATCGTGAGGGGCTTCACGCCGGCAGCGATAGGCAAGCCGGTAGGGTTGGGCGCGCCGCGAAGGTGAAGGTGCGGACTCAGGCTCTCACGCGTCGAAATCAGCCGAAAATCCGTCCGGAAACCCGTTCCCAAACTCGTCTTCGGCCCAAAATCGTCGGCACGGTTCATGGACGATGCTTAGCGTAGGATTTGGAACAGACTCCACGATGACCTCAAGAGACTGGCGCACTGCACCAACGGACAGGGGAATCATCCGAGCGCACAATCGCATCGGGCCACCTCAAGTGTTTATATTTCTCCCGACGAAAAGCATCCACTGGGAGTGGGCGCGCCATGCAAAGCCTAATCGAGCAATTCCGCCGCTATCCGACCACGGACAACGCACGGCGCCTGCGGCAATATTTCGAGCGAAATCCGTCGCGCGTTTGGGTGGTCAGAGGGAACGACTTGCATATGCTCGCGGCCGCCGACGTTCGCGGCTTCGGTCATTAGCATCCCATCCAAAGCGCGTCGGGACGCCTTGTCTGGCTCGCGCGGTGCCACGGTGGAGGCTGAAAATGAACAAACTGTTCGGCTGCCCGTACGTTTTCGAAAGCGAGAACTGCGCAGTTATATGGATGCGTGACGAGGGTTATGTTTTCGGGCGATTCCGCTCTCCGCGACGCGCATTCGAGTCCATTGCGACGTTCGCGCAAACGGACGGCGCAAAGCGCGCGTTTGACGCCTATAACCGCGCGATATCCGGGTCGCGGATGGCCGCATGAGTAAGAAAGGGCGCGCCTCGGCTTCGGTTTTCCACGCAGGCGCGGGGCGACTCGGCCGGTGAGGATCTGCACCGGCTCACTCGTTTACGTTGGGCAGCGCCTTTCCACAGGGGCGCCACCTGACGGCTTCGGGCCACCGAGGGGGATCCGCGGCGGCCCGAAGTCGACCTGAATCATTGCCTGGCGGCGCATCCAAGCGGCGCTGAGGAAAGAGGACGAACATGGACGCGCAGCAGGCTCACGACGAAGCGATGGTGGACCCGAAGGATTGGAAGCTCAATCTGGGCAGCAAGGAGCGGCTGGAGGCTTTACTAAGAGCGAAAAACGCTTCCGGCGAGCCGCCGCCTTTCAGAGAGTCCGAACGGCCCGCGCCGAGGGAGGCGATTGCGCAGGCGATGAAGCGGCACCCTGGTCTTACGCGGGAAGACGCGGAGGAGGTAGCTCTCGTGTTCGGGTTCTAGCAGTCTGTCGGACTTAACGCATGCCTGGGGATTGGGTAGAATCGATGCGTTGATTCGGCCTTTGGCTGGGTGGGGCGCTGCTGAGCAATTTCCGCACGATTGACGGGCAGACCGGCTTTTTGCTTCCCCCTTCGGTCGACGAGTGGTTTGCCGGAGCGGCATCTGGCTCGTTTCGTCGTGGAGGTGATGGACGGCCTCGATCTTCGGGCGATGAGCGGGGATTATCGGGGCTCCGGCTCGACGGCGTATCATCCCTCGATGCCGCTTGGACTGCTGGTCTACGGCTACGCGACTGGCGTTTTTTCGAGTCGCAATCTCGAGCGGGCCACCCATGACAGCGTGGCGTTTCGCCTCATCGCCGCCAACGATCATCCGACCACGACACCATCGCGGCGTTCCGGCGGCGGGTTCTGAAAGAGATCGAGGCGCTGTTCGTTCAGGTGCTGCTGCTGGCGCGCGAGATGGGCGTGCTGAACACGGGCACGGTGGCGCTGGACGGCACGAAGATCCACGCCACGCCAGCCGGCACAGCGCGCTTTCTTACGAGCACGCGGGCAAGATCGAAGCGCAGTTGAAGGCCGAGCTCGCCGGACGTTCGCGCG
>NZ_JBKQOT010000053.1:0-3824 GCF_052145395.1 Roseiarcus sp. | reverse complement strand
CCGCGGGCTCCACGGCTTGGCTTCGCGCCGCTGCCGACGCGTTCGGCGTTGCGCCGGGGCTGTTCGACGCCGTCACGTCGGACGCGAGAGCGCGCGCCGAGACCGCGCTTGCAAGGCATCGAACGACGCTCGCCGGCAAACGGGTCTTTTTCTTTCCCGACTCGCAGCTCGAAATCCCGCTTGCGCGCTTCCTTGCGCAGGAATTGGGCATGGTCCCGACCGAAGTCGGAACGCCTTACCTTAATCGACAGCTCATGGCCCCCGACCTCGCGCTCCTTCCCGCAGCGACGCGGCTCAGCGAAGGCCAGGACGTCGAGCGTCAACTCGAGCGCTGCCGCCTCGAGCGTCCCGATCTGACAGTTTGCGGCCTCGGCCTCGCCAATCCTCTGGAAGCCGAGGGCATGACGACAAAGTGGTCGATCGAACTGCTCTTTGCGCCGACCCACGGCTACGAGCAGGCCGGCGACCTTGCCGAACTCTTTGCGCGCCCGCTCGTCAGGCGCGCGACGCTGGAGGTCTAGGCATGGACCTCACGCTCTGGACATACGAAGGTCCGTCGCATGTCGGCGCGATCCGCGTCGTAACGGGCATGAAGCACGTGCACCTCGTGCTGCATGCGCCGCAGGGGGACACCTACGCGGATCTTCTTTTCACGATGATCGAGCGGCGCGGCGAACGTCCGCCGGTCACCTACACGACTTTCGAGGCTCGGGACCTCGGCGCGGATACAGCCGAGTTGTTCCAGACTGCCGTCCGAGAAGCTTATGAGCGATTCCGCCCGCAGGCGATTGTCGTCGCCGCTTCCTGCACCGCCGAACTGCTTCAGGACGACCCCGCCGGTCTTGCCCGCGCACTCGACCTGCCGGTCCCGGTTATCCCGCTCGAACTCTCCGCGTATCGGAAGAAGGAGAACTGGGGCGCGGCGGAAACCTTCTATCGTCTCGCCCGCGGGCTTGCCGCGCCGAAGCGGGAACGCCAACAGCGCGTGCGTCCGGTTTGCAATCTGCTCGGCCCGACAGCGCTCGGCTTCCGGCATCGCGACGACGTCTTAGAGATCGCGCGCCTCCTCGCGGCGCTCGGCGTGGACGTCGGCGTGACGGCGCCGCTTGGCGCGTCGGCCGAAGACATCGCGCGGCTTGGAGACGCCGATTTCAATGTCGTCCTGTACCCGGAAGTCGCGCTGCCGACTGCGCAGTGGCTGGAAAAGGCCTACGGGCAGCCCTACACGCGGGTCGTCCCGATCGGGGTCGGCGCAACACGCGCCTTCGTCGCCGAAGCAGCCGGGCTCGCCGGGCTGGATCCCAGCCGCGTCGATGTCGAGGGCAACTCGCGCCTTCCCTGGTGGTCGCGTTCCGTTGACTCGACCTATCTGACCGGCAAGCGCGTCTTCGTCTTCGGCGACGCGACCCATGCCCTGGCCGCCGCTCGGGTCGTGGAGGCCGAGTTCGCCTTCAAGGCCGTTGGAGTCGGAACCTATTCGCGCGAGTTCGCGCGGGAGGTCCGCGAAGCCGCCGCGGCGCTCGACGCCGAATGCCTGATCGCCGACGACTATCTCGAGGTCGAGGCGAAGGTTGCCGCGCTCCATCCCGAGCTCGTGCTGGGCACGCAGATGGAGCGCCACATCGCCAAGCGCCTCGGCATCCCGTGCGCTGTGATCTCGGCGCCCGTCCATGTTCAGGATTTCCCGGCTCGCTACTCGCCACAGATGGGCTTCGAGGGTGCGAACGTCCTGTTCGACTCGTGGGTCCATCCGCTGATGATGGGCCTCGAGGAGCATCTTCTGACGATGTTCCGCGACGATCCCGAGTTCCATGACGGGGCTCCGCCTTCGCATCTCGGCCGCACGGCGCAGGCGCTGCGCGCCCCATGCAACGCTGAGCCGCCTGTGCCTGCGCCCGCCTCGGAGCCGGCAAGCTGGACGCTCGAGGCGGAGCGCGAGCTCAAGAAGATTCCGTTCTTCGTGCGCGGACGCGCACGGGGCAACACCGAAACGTTCGCGCGCGAGCGCGGATTCGCGACGATCACCGTAAGCACGCTCAATGAAGCCAAAGCCCACTTCGGCCGCTGAGCGCGCGGGACCGCGCTTCATCATCGTCACCCTCGACAACCATCTCGCGGGGGCGGTCGATCGTGCGCGCCGGACCCTGGCGCGGGACATTCCGGGGCTGGACCTCGCTTTCCACGCCGCGGCGGACTGGAACGATCCGGCCGCCCTGAAGAATTGTCTCGATTCGATAGCGAAGGCCGACATCATCGTCGCGACGATGCTGTTCATGGACGAGCACGCCGAGGCCGTCCTCCCTGCGATCCGCGCGCGGCGGGACTCGTGCGACGCCGTGCTCGGCTGCATGTCTGCCCCCGAGATCGTCAAGCTTACGCGTGTCGGCCGGCTCAACATGGACGGAACGAAGCGCGGCGCGCTCGACTTCCTCAAGCGGCTGCGCGGCAGTTCGAAACCGTCCGATACCGGCGGAGCCAAGCAGCTTGCGATGCTGCGGCGAATTCCCCGTATCCTGCGCTTCATTCCCGGCCCCGCGCAGGACGTGCGCGCCTATTTCCTCACGCTGCAGTACTGGCTCGCAGGCTCGGATGAGAACGTCGTCAATCTCGTACGATTTCTGATCAATCGCTACGCAAGCGGTCCTCACGCAGGCCTTCGAGGCGCTTTGAAGGCGCCGTTGCCAGTCGAGTACCCCGAGGTCGGCGTCTATCATCCGCGCGCCGCGCGTCGTTTCGCCGCGACGGCCGATGCGCTGCCGCGCCCAGCCGTGAAGAAGGCCGTCGGAACGGTCGGCCTCCTGCTGATGCGTTCCTAATCTTCTCGCCAACAACACGGCCCACTACGACGCCGTGATCGCGGCGCTGGAGAAGCGGGGACTGAGGGTCATTCCGGCCTTCGCGAGCGGCCTCGATGCGCGCCCGGCGGTCGAGGCCTTCTTCAAGCGGAACGGCGTTCCGGCGATCGACGCTTTCGTTTCCCTGACCGGCTTTTCGCTGGTCGGCGGCCCGGCCTACAACGACGCAGCCGGCGCCGCGGATCTTCTGCGCGAACTCGACGTCCCCTATATCGCCGCCCATGCGCTCGAATTTCAGACGGTCGAGCAATGGGAAGCCTCGGACCGAGGCTTGTCGCCGGTCGAAGCGACCATGATGGTGGCGATCCCCGAGCTCGACGGCGCCACAGCGCCGATCGTTTTCGGCGGACGCCTGGACAGCGCCCCCCTAGGCGGTGAACGAGACCTTCGCCCGCACCCGGAACGGGTCGAGCGCCTCGCTGAGCGGGTCGAACGTCTAATTCGTCTGCGCAGAAGCGAGCGTTCGAAGCGCAAAGTCGCGATCGTTCTGTTCAACTTCCCGCCGAACGGCGGGGCGACCGGCACGGCGGCGTTCCTCGGCGTGTACGAGTCGCTGTTCAATACGCTCAAAGCGATGAAGGCGTCCGGATACGCAGTCGAGGCGCCGGCCTCCGTCGACGCGCTTCGCGAACGCATCCTGCGCGGCAACGCCGAGCGGCTCGGCACCGCGGCCAACGTGGCCGTCCGCATTCCCGTCGAAGATCATGTCCGGGGTGAGACGCATCTGGCCGAGATCGAAGCACAGTGGGGACCGGCCCCCGGCCGCCACCAGACGGACGGCGCGTCGATTTTCGTGCTCGGCGCGCAATTCGGCAACGTGCTCGTCGGCGTGCAGCCGGCGATGGGCTACGAGGGCGACCCGATGCGGCTCCTGTTCGAGCGCGGCTTCGCACCGACCCACGCATTTTCCGCCTTCTATCGCTATCTGCGCGATGACTTCGGGGCCGACGTCGTGCTGCATTTCGGCAT
>NZ_JBKQOT010000052.1:0-3208 GCF_052145395.1 Roseiarcus sp. | reverse complement strand
CTGTGGCCGATCTTCACCCCTATTTGGCCGCGCTGCACCTTGGCGGAGCCAATCGGATTCGGCATCATCCGATTTGTGCTGGGATCCAAGATTGCCCGGAGGTGGAGTGCTGGCAAGAGCTAACCCGGCGAGACACACCCTGCTATTCTGCGCCCTTGCTCGCGAAGAAACCTGATCCAAAGGGCGCGGTCCATTCGACATCGGCGCGAGTTCGAGGAAATCGTCCACCAGCCGGCCCGGGCCGGGACGCTCTTGCTGGACATCGCTTCGGCGCCCCACGGGGCTGGCGCTCGACCCCTTGAAGACTTTGACGCTCAGTTGGGCGCGCGTGCGACGATCGTTGGCGCATCGATCTCAAACGAAAACCCGCCTGCCTCGAACATTGATCGGCAAAATCGTTGTCTCCAATTGTGTCGCCATATCGACGGGGGAGAGTGACGTCATGATCGAGATCGGATGGGAACAAAGGATCTATCCGGCCGCGAAAATTGCGATCGTCGTGGACGCCCTCGCGGCCGAGGGCGTGCCGGTCGCCGACGCGCTCCGAAGGACCTTGCTTTCTCCGAGCGATTTGCAATCGCCGACGACCCAGGTCTCGGTGAACCAGGTCATCGAAACTTATCGAAACGCCGTCCGGCTTGCGCATGCTCCGCACTTTGCCTTCGAAGCGGGTTTGAAAACCCATGTCTCGTCGTATGGAATGTACGGGTTCGCCATCCTCAGCAGCATGAATTTTCGCGAGACGATGCATTTCGCCGTCAAGTATCACCAGCTCGCGACTCCCGTTGTCAAACTTCAATTCCGTGAGGAAGCGGGCCGTGTGGATTGGACCATTGACCCGTTGCCGCATCCGGCGATCGACGCTCGCCTCTATCGTTTCATTGTCGAAACGCAATTTGGCATCCTCGTCTCGCTCCACCGCGACATCATGGGATCGGCGTTCCACCCGGCGGCCCTTGACGTGACGTTTGCGGCCCCCGAACCGGAGGACCAATACGCACGAGCGCTCGGATGCCCGGTCGCCTTTGGGCAGCCTCGAAATCGCTTCCGCTTTGATGCGGACTGGCTTAATGGCGCCCCGCAATTCGGCAACGAAATCACTTATGCGTCGGTCCTCGCTCTTTGCGATGACCTGCACGATCGATTGCAGAACCGGATCGGCGTCGCAGGAAAAGTGCGCTCCTATTTGCTCGCGACCTTGGGACGCAACACCAGCCTGGAGCATGTCGCGGCGCATCTCGGCGTCCCGGTGCGCACGCTCCGGCGAAAATTACGCGACGAAGACACGTCGTTCCGCGACCTCTTCGACCAGTTGCGGGCCGAGGTGGCGATAAAGTATTTGCGCGATACTCAGATGACGATCGATGATATCGCCCATGCCCTGGGCTTCAGCGAAACGTCGAACTTTCGCCACGCGTTTCGACGCTGGAATCACGCTTCGCCGCTAAAGGTCAGGCGCTCTCTGCACGCGGGCCAGACCGGCGAACCCTGACGTCGAGCGCATCCGCCGCTGACGACGTCCCGTCGCCCATGCTCCGCGCCGCTCGCAGGAAACGGCACAGCGGAATTCGCTTCGTTGATCGTCTCTGTCGCGCAGAATGGCCGAAAGAAACTCCTGATTGGCCGAAGCTAACCTTACGTCGGCCGCCCGAAACCGGCATTACGTTCTCGCGGGAGCCTGCAAAGTCGAGCGCGTCCCCGAGACGGCGAAGAGAGGGAACAAACAGTGTCGGGCAGACTCATCGATGTGACCGCCTCAGCGTATCAGTTTCCCCTGCTGATCAAGCACCTCCTCCATTCGTCCATGCTGCATGCGGCGGACCAGGAGATCGTCTACCGCGATCAGAAGCGCTTCACCTATCGCATGCTGCGCGACCGCATCGGCCGTCTGGCGAACGGGCTGAAGGAATTGGGCGTACGCCCGGGCGACACCGTCGGCGTGATGGACTGGGACACGCATCGGTTCCTGGAGGCGTTTTTCGCCATCCCGATGATGGGCGCGATCCTGCAGACGGTGAATGTGCGTCTGTCGCATGAACAGATCATCTACACGATCGAGCATGCGGGCGCGACGACCCTCCTGGTCAACGACGAATTCCTTGGCGTTCTCGCAGAGATTCGGCCGCGCCTGACGAAGGTCACCACCATTGTCGTCATGTCGGACAACGATTCGTTCGTCCTGAGCGAAGAGGGCGTCGCCGGTCACTATGAAGACATGCTGGCGGCGGCTTCGGCCGAATACGACTTTCCCGATTTCGACGAGAACACGCAGGCCACGACGTTCTACACCAGCGGAACGACGGGGGCGCCGAAGGGCGTCTATTTCAGCCACCGGCAGATGGTCCTGCATACGATTGGCGAACTCGCGGCGTTGGGACTGGCGCCCAAGCAAGGGCGCTTTCACAGCGAAAGCGTCTATATGCCGCTTACCCCCATGTTCCACGTTCATGCCTGGGGGTTGCCTTACGCCGCGACCGCTGCGGGCGCCAAGCAGATCTATCCGGGGCGCTATGTTCCGGACCTGCTGCTGAAGTTGATCAAGAACGAAGGCGTGACCTTCACCCATTGCGTGCCGACCATCTTGCTGATGCTGCTGGACGCCCCAGCGAGCGCCGACACGGATCTCAGCGGCCTGACGATGGTGATCGGAGGGGCGGCGCTGCCCAAGATGCTCGCTTTGCGCGCGATGGCGCGCGGGATCGATATCTTTACCGGCTATGGAATGTCTGAAACGGGCCCGGTCCTCACCCTGGCGCATCTCAAGGCGTCGATGCTCAGCGGCGTCGCCGACGAGGAAGTCAACTTCAGGACCAAGACCGGACGCCCCATTCCGCTGGTGGACATCCGCGTCGTCGATTCCGACATGAAGGATGTCGCGCATGACGGCAAAACGTCCGGCGAAATCGTCGTGCGGGCGCCATGGCTGACCCAGGGATATTACCAGAACCCCGCGGCGTCAGAGGCCCTCTGGGATGGCGGCTATCTGCACACCAATGACATCGCCAATATGTCGCCGCATGGCTATCTGCAGATAACCGACCGCATCAAGGACGTGATCAAGAGCGGCGGCGAATGGATTTCCTCGCTCGAGCTCGAAGACATCATCATGAAAGCCCCTGGCGTCAAGGAAGCCGCCGTTATCAGCGTCAAGGACGACAAATGGGGCGAACGCCCCGTGGCGCTGGTCGTCCGAGACTACCAGGCCGAG
>NZ_JBKQOT010000051.1:0-2678 GCF_052145395.1 Roseiarcus sp. | reverse complement strand
CGGTATAGGCAACTGCCGTCAAGTCGTTACCGCCATTGGGCAGGTTCTCGACCAGGTTCTTGTCGAAGGAGGTGGTCATGTCGGCCACCTCGGTCTGCAGCACTTCCGCAGCGGCGTTGACTTCAACCACGGTTCCGGAAGCGGTGCCGACTTCCAACTTCGCATTCACGACTGTCGCCTGGGGCCACGCTCGACCATGCGCTCGAGAATTTCGAGCGCAGCGGGCAGCGCTGGTTCGACGCGGAACTCCACCGCACGCGCGGCGAAATCCTTGTCGAAGACAGTCCGGCCGATCCGGCCGCCGAGGAGGCGTTTCTCGCCGCGCTCGCCGTCGCGAGCCGTCAGAAGGCCCGCAGCTTCGAACTGCGCGCCGCGCTCTCGCTCGCAAAGCTCTATCGCGCAACCGGCCGCGACGCCGACGCGCACGCCGTGCTCGGCCCCGCTCTGGAGGGCTTTGCGCCGACGCCGGAATTTCCAGAAATTGTGAAGGCAATAGAGTTCGTGGCCGCCACCGAGGCCAGTGCAAGACAGTGACGAGACCATCGCCTATGCGCATTTCGAATGGCAGGAATCCCCCCACTTGCGACGTCGCTTGACCAGGCGTGGAATTGGCGCTCACGGCCCAACTGATATGAGACGTCCGCCATCGCGATCTCGAACGACCGGTTAACGTCGACTCCAGCCGTTCGCTGCGCGCAAAAGAGCAGTCGTTCGGCGACGGTGGGATAGATGGGTCAAATAAGCGGACGGTGCCATCGCGCGCAGAAGAGAACGGTGGGGTTGGCGGAAGGGTGTTCACTTCGCACGACCTTTGGCATTCGCTTCAAGCCGCATCGCTCCGCCCCCACGGACCATAGTCTTGCCCGTCTCCGCCCCCGACCGCTCGCCGCCGCCCCTCAGGCCTTTTGCAGCAGCAGGTTCTGGTAGACCCGCAGTTGCACCGTCGCGGCGTCGAGGAGCGGCGTGTCGAGGCCGAGTCTGAGCGCCCTCGACGTGAGATCGCCGAGAATGTGCTCGACTTCGACCGGCAGGCCGTTCTGAATGTCGCGGTACACCGAGGTCACGAGACCCGATCCCCTGGCGGTCAGGATCGTCTTGGTCCCCTCTACGAACTTTTCGCGCGGCGGATGGCCAGACGCGGCGGCGACGGCGGTCGTCTCGGCGAGGCAACGCAGCGTCACGTCCGCCCCGCCCTCGGCCGCTTCGATCGCGCCGACAGTGCCGCGTAGAAGGCAGGTGGCGGCGCTGGCGCTCGCCAGCATCACCCACATCTCCACATCTCCTGCAGGATGGCGGTGCTCAATCGGGCGTCGAACCCGGCGCCCCGAAGCTCGGCGTCGAGCGCTCTGGCCCGCTCCGTGAGGCTGCCGTCCCGCTCGCCGTAGGTCAGCGCCTCCAGACCGCTGGTGAGCTGGACGATGCGGCCGTGCCGGTCGAGCGCCACCGCGACCACACAGACGCCGCCGAGCACGGGCGCCTCGCCGAACCGCTCCACGAGAAGGGCGATGTGCCGCATGCCGTTGAGGAACGGCAGGATCATGGTCTCCGGCCCGACGGCCGGGCCGAAGTCGTCGAGCGCGCGCTCAAGCCCGAAAGCCTTGACCGCCAGGAGCACGACGTCGAACAGCTCGGTCGGCGCGCCCGCGACGAGCAGGCGCGGCTTTATTCTGAGGTCGCCGTGCGGGCTGAGGACCCTGAGGCCGACGCGCCGGAGCTTGTCGGCCCGCGCCGGCCGCACGAGAAAGGTTACGTCCCGCCCCGCGTGGGCGAGCCGGGCCCCGAAATATCCGCCGGTCGCGCCGGCGCCGACGACCAGAATGCGCATGGCTCCGTCTCCCTGTTCAATCGGTCTTCGGCTGCGGCGCCAGCACCGGCGGCGGCGCGCCGAGCGCGCGACGCTTGGAGAGCTGGCGCAGAGCTACAACGTGGCGCGGGCGACGATTTCAAGGCTGGGGGTCTGATCATCAACGCGGCTCGAAACTCAAGCTTGCGCCCTATTTTGACAGGCAGGACCCGAGAATGAGTTTCGAGAGACGGGTTGGTCTATTTGGCTGTCCGGGAGACCCACTCGTAGACCGGCCGCAGCCGGGTGATGGCTTGGTCCATCGCGGCGTCTAGCCTATCGTCATCCCCGCCCGGCTCGGCCTCGATCGGCGTGGTGATGACGAGATGCGGAGACACCCCGCCCATCGGCGGCGCAGCCAGCCGCTTTTCTCCGGTGTCGAGCACAGTGACGGTCTGCGTCGCCCGGGCGCGGAACTGCCGGCTCGGGTCGAGACAGCCCTTCGCCTGGATCAGCATCTGACGCCAAAGCTGAGCATCGATCTCCGAAAGGAGAGGACGCCGCCCGCCGATCAGGTGCTCCACGATGTCGTAACGCGAGGTGCCCTGCCACGCGTCGCACGCGAGCGTCAGCTGAATCCGGCCGGCGTCGACCTTCGCCTTGATCGACTCGATCGTGGGCCGAGCGAGTTCCGACAGGATAAAGTCAGTGATCAGCCAGTTGCCGCCGCCCTTGGCCGAGCCTTCGAGGTTGACGCCGAGTCGAATCTCTACGGTGTTCCGGTCGACGTGGATGTTCCACTGCACGCCCTTCACGTCGTCGCTGTAGCCGAAGCCGGGACTCTTCCACTGCCCGAACGGCTTGCCGCCGCCCTTGATCTACAGCCGCCTCGCCC
>NZ_JBKQOT010000050.1:0-4243 GCF_052145395.1 Roseiarcus sp. | reverse complement strand
GAACCTACTTTGCATCGCTATGAATCGCACCCGCAGCGGTCGCCGAGCGCGACCTCGCCCGCGTGCAGCAAATACTCGGCGGCGATCTCCTCGGCCTCGTATAAGTCCGCCTCCGGCATCGGCTTCTCGGTCATGCACAGGCCCTTTCGATCGCGATTCCTGGCCGGATATCGTAAGGCTCTCTTCGAGGGGAAGGCTATTGCCGCGTATCGGTTCCCACAGCCTTAGCGACTTCCCGTTGCCCGTCGTCCGGATCGGCTGCGAATAAGGCGAAATGGCGCGATGAAGCAGACCTTGGATGAGTATCTGGCCGCGCGCGAAGCGCTGTTCCGCAACCCGAGCGATGAGGGGGCTCGCGCTTGGTGGATGTCAGAAGGCTATGCGCCTCCCACCCATCCGGACGTCCCGCTGGAGACGGTCCACAAGGCCCGCTTGCAATGGCTCGACGCGACGGACGACATGCTGGCCGAGAGCCGCGCCTTCCTGTACGACCATGGCTACGAGGCCGTTCCCAACATCCGCGCGTACACGTCGAAGACCCGGGACGCCGCGCGAGCAAAACTCGGCCTTGCCCCGCTCAAGGACCGCGAATGATCTATCCGCCTGCGAGCCGCCGCTACCATGGCCATTGCTAATCGAGCGCAGCCACCGCAAGGGGCGGCCTCTGGCTCTGGACGGAACCCGGGGGCGCGATCGGCGCGGCCAGGCGGTTCGCCAAGCGGCTCGTCGAGCACCTGGAGCGGGCCGACTTCGTCGTCATGAAGCGGCTGGCGGGCATCGGCGGAGCAGAGCCGGGGCGGGGATTTGAAGGCTGAGCTTCTTCAACGCTTAGCCATGGAAGCCGCCATGAGACTGGGCGCAGAGGCTAGACCCTTTTCGCCATCGAACTCCGTGCGGCCGTCGAGGTGACTCGGGCCGTTCCTATGCGCCGAGATCGCGAGCGGGAGGGCGCGCATTGATCTGGGTCAACAGGGCGGGAACGCTCAGTGGAGACGTGAGTATAACTACGTACTTGCGTTGGCCTGAGTTTGAACCGAACCTGGGCGCCGTAAATGACGTGGCGCGTTCAATATAGCCTGAACGGGGCTGACATCGCGGCTCGCTTCCCGACGCCGGAGGCGGCAATCGAGGCTGCGTGCCAACTTATTGATTGCGGCCATGAGGTGACAGCGATCGGGATAGGACCAAACCCCACCGATTCCGTTTCAAGAGGGGAAATCGCCAAAATCTATGCGATTTGGGCGCGAGCGAGAGAGCCCGGGCTCTGGTTTTCAAACTGACAGACCGACGAATCGCGGCATCGATTTCCGCCCATGCGGGGCATTTGCGGCCCGCACGCGCGCGACGACGAATGACGCAAAGCGCCAGCGATTGTCCACAACTGCCGCTAACTCGGCGGCCGTTCGTTCTTGTTCTTTGCCGGGGATCATCAATTTCGGCGTCAGCGCTTTGATCTGGATCAACGGGGTGGCGCTTAAGTTAGGCTAGCTCGAATTCCTCGACGCCGCGCCCAACCCCGCGCGCGAAGCGTCAGCACATCAATATGGGCGGCAATAACAAAGAGGAGTTCCCCGGTGCAGATCCATGCTTCGGTCGGCGCAGCTATGCGCGAAACGCTCCAGGAGAGCGCTGAGGCTATCGCAATCCTCCAACGAGAGCACGATCGATTGATTCCCCTTGTCGTCGAGGGACCGCCTAGCCTACGGCCGTTGCGGATGCGCCAACTGAAGTCGATCGCAAAACGCCTCATCACGGCGCGCTCCGAGGAATCGGAAATTTCTAAGTGGGGCGGCAGGACTCACTGAGCAAAGGGTGCACTGGCGGCGGGTCGCGCTGATCGCGGCGCGCATGACCGGCAAGAGGGTCGGCGTCGATACGGAGATGCGGATGCTCGAATGACCGCCCGCCCCTCGCGCCCGCGTCGGTGACGCTGGCGGCAGTGCGGGCGAATTTGCTCCGTCGGGCGGCGGCCGATGGCCGATCGATGCCGATCAACCCCGTACTACGTTCCGTCCAGCGCTCTCTTTGACCTATAAGGCCGATGGCGCGGACCGACGAGAATGTGCGGCTGGGTACAGGGTGCGCGTCCACGTCGGGCGGGGCGCTTCTCGCCTTTAGGTCCGGTGGCAAAACCAGGCTTTGGTCTGATTGGGGAATTCGGCAGGTTTCATGGCGGCAATGAGCTTGTCCAGCTTTTCTAATCGATGCCGACGCTCATTCAGTTTGTCCTGCGAAATGTTCCTCTCAGGCTCCCCCGGCTTAGCGATTGTGAACCGCAGTTCCCCGCTTTCAAGCGCGCGGATTTCGTCCGCAATGAAATCGCGAAATTCCTGGCACATGTCCGGGAGCAGAGATGTGTTGAAAGTTGGATTGATCAGCATCTCATTTGTTCCTATCACAGGTCGCAGGCGTGGTGCGAGCGAATGTCAATGGCCTCGAATTTCAAAGTGAAACGTTACCTCAGCCGAGCGGCCCGCGTAGGCTGCGGTCTTGAGGGCCGATGATGCTCTATGGCTCCGCCGTCGCCGGGACGCCCGCCGGCCTGCGCAGGCCGACGCCGAGGCGCTCGCCTCCCGTGCTATGGTTAGCGGAAAGCAGGAGCGCGGCGATGGTGACTTACCCCATTTTTGTCCATGAAGGCGGCCAACGGATTGCGATCAATCCCGACCATGTGGTGAATCTGACGGAAATCGAACCGCAGCGCGTCCTAATCTCATTCTCTCACGAGGGGAGTGTCACTGTCACGATGGGGTTGGAGAGCGTCATTGCTCGCCTGACCGGCCAGCGCGAACATCGGTCAGAGTAACTTCATGCCGGCCGGAAGGGCGTAAGGCTACGGGCGACCCCAATTACCGCTCATGGCCACCAGGGCGGGGTGTACGAAAACGCGCGCTCCAACTCGGCGCGAAGGTTACACGCCTCGTCGGCGAGCTTTTCGAGCGCCGCAGCCTGATTGGCGGCCGTACTACGGGATTTTAGGTTGCGGGGTACGTGGTGAACGATACCGCCGTCCTTGAACGCAACCCACAAGCCGTGCGCGACGCGATTCCTGTTGTTATTAAGCTCGCGAAAATTGTTGATAAGCTCTTTGATCGCAGCGGCGTTCGTGTTCGCGCGTGACTTGCCGAACACTTCATTGGCGACCGTGCAAAGCAATGCTACGTCGTAGCTCTCGATGACAGCCACGAAATGCTCTTCGGCGAGTTCGATTTCCTGAGCAAGGTAGTGACGGATCGTGTATTCAGCCTGGGAAAATTCGAAGATGAAGCGACCGATAGCGCGGTAGGTCTTTTCGGCGGCTACATGGTCGACTTCGGACATGGATGGCCTTCCCGGCAACTATTAGGCGACTCGCTTCAAGATACGGCGTCAGTGATGCCGATGCGGACCATGGGATGATGTTAGGGATGTCCGGGCGCGAATCACCTCGCCAGGCTGCCGCCACCGGGGCCGCTGCGCGGCTTGCTTCCCATGTGCTTCCCAATCGCTTTTTCGGGGAAACAATCCGGACCCGCCTAACGACCTAACCATTTGTTCTTGTTGGCGTCCCGGAAGGGAATCGAACCCCTGACCCCAGGTTTTGGAAACCCGTGGTCTGGAGGCCTTTTGGCCAACGCCGCGCGCAAGTCTGGACATAAATTTCTCCGTGATCACTCGGTCACGCCGCCGGCCGGACAATCGGAACGCTCGTGAACGGAGTCAATGCGTCAAAATCGCCCTTTTTTCCCTCGCGCTTCTTGCGTCGCTCTTCGATAGCCTGAGTTGCGCCAGTTCTGTCACGGAGCAAACACGAGGGTGCAGCCCAATCGGAAGGGCTGCTCAGGGCGGAACCATGCCCTCCCGATCGTGCGGGTCTACGACCGCTTGCCCTCCCACTTGCGCGGTTCGCGGTCGCGATCAGCACCGGCAGCTCTACGTCGACTCGCGACGTTGAATCGGTCGCGGCGAACTCCCTTCAGGGCGGACCTTGTGCAGATCCTATGAGGGCGATCGGCGGCCGAGGCGGGTATCCTTGCTCTGTCGAGGACCTCAGGGAGATGTCACATGTCTCGATTCACGGGATCAGCACAGACTGCCATTGACTACAACTCCACCATCATCGCTGCGTTGGAATTGAGCTCGAAGAAGTGGGTTCGGTTCAACTGCCTGGAGTGGACCGGCATTCGAGGCATGTCCTGGACGCTTGCGGCGACGGGTTGGTTTCTTTTGTCGCGCGTCTGAAGGCCAGGTGCGCCGCGGCAGG
>NZ_JBKQOT010000049.1:0-10877 GCF_052145395.1 Roseiarcus sp. | reverse complement strand
GACGCAGGCGGCGTAGCCGAGCTCCTTCACGGCGTAGGCGCATTTCTCCGCCCCGCCCGCAATCCCGAGGGCGCGCGCGCCGGCCGCCCGAGCGAGTTGCCCGACGACCGAGCCGACCGCCCCGGTCGCCGCCGAGACGAGCACGGTCTCTCCGGCCTTCGGCGCGATGATGCGGTTGAGCCCGTACCAAGCGGTGACCCCAGGCATGCCGACCGGCCCGAGATAGGCCTGGATCGGGATCGCCCTGGCGTCGACGACGTTCAGGTTGCTGAAGTCGCTCACGAAATAGCGCTGCCAGCCGCCCATGCCGACGACCGCGTCGCCCGGCTTGAAACGCGGATTGTCAGAGGCCTCGACGATCCCGACGGCGCCGCCCTGCATCACCGCGCCGACTTCCTGAGGCTTGGCGTAGGACTTCGCGTCGCTGATCCGACCGCGCATGTACGGATCGAGCGACACAAACGTGTGGCGCACGAGAACCTGCCCCGGACCTGGCGTCGGAACGGGCGTCTCGACGACGCGGAAGTTTGCGGGCGAGACTTTGTCCGTCGGTCGATGATCCAACAAGACCTGAAGGTTGCTGGCCATGAAGCGTCTCCTCGTCACCCGGCCCCGCGGGCCGGCGGAGGGCGGACCCTAAGGCATGCTGAGGGCGGACGGCAACGCCGTCCGGCGCATAACCTCGTACGGCTCTCAGCTCCGCGCCCGCCGGCCGGGGCCGTAGCGCGCGAGCACGCCGCCCGCCCCCGCCAGTTCCTTCAGGACTGGGCCCATTCGTGCGCCCGCGTTCCCGTGAGCGCCGCGACGCTCGCGACGCCGCGCGCCTCGACCGTCCGGGCGAGTCCGTCGAGGACCTCGGCGACGACGCCGACGCCCTTGAGCGCAAGGCTCGTGTAAAGTTGGACGAGATCCGCGCCGGCCTCGATCTTGACGAGCGCGGTCTCGGCGTCCTCGATCCCGCCGCAGCCGATCAGCGTGATCGCGCCGCCGAGCTTGAGACAGGCCTGCGCGAGGAGCCGGGTCGAGGGCGCGAACAGCGGCCGGCCCGACAGGCCGCCCGTCTCGCCGCGATGGCGCGATCTGAGCGTCGGGGGTCGGGAGACGGTCGTGTTGGAGACGATCAGGCCGTCGACCCGCCGCGTGAGCGCAATGGCGAGGATGTCATCCAGCTCGCGCTCGTCGAGGTCCGGCGCAATCTTGACGAGGAGCGGCCGGCGTGGCGCAGTCGCCTCGCTTGCTTCGACCACCCGCGCCACGAGCGCATCGAGCGCGTCGCGGCGCTGCAGGTCGCGTAAGCCCGGCGTGTTGGGCGAAGAGACGTTGATCGCCAGATAGTCGGCGACAGGCGCGAAGGTTTTGACGCCGAGCGCGTAGTCCGCGATCCGGTCGGCCGCGTCCTTGTTGGCGCCGACATTGACGCCGACGAGCCCTTCAGGCCGCCGCTGAAGCCGCGCCCGCGCGCGGTCGTAACCCTCGTTGTTGGAGCCGAAGCGGTTGATGACCGCCCCGTCCTCTCTGAGGCGGAAGAGGCGCGGGCGGGGGTTTCCGGGCTGAGGTCGCGGCGTCAGCGTGCCGACCTCGACGAAACCGAAGCCGAGCCGAAGCATCGCTCCGGGAACCTCGGCGTTCTTGTCGAATCCGGCGGCGAGCCCGAGCGGGTTGGGAAACGACAATCCCAGAGCCGCGACCGCGAGCCGCGGATCGGGCCGCTTCGCCGGAAAAGGCGGCGCGAGCTTCAGGCCGAGGATGGCCGCCCTATGCGCGGTTTCCGGCGGCAGGCGCTTGACCAACGGCTCGAAGAGCTCAGCCGTTCTCACGCCCCAAGGTCCCCGAAAACATGGCGACCGTCGGGTCCGAGCGGCAGCGGGCGGGACCAGACGACCGCGCTCATCGGCAAGGGCGCATAGAGATGGGGAAACAGCGCTCCGCCGCGCGACGGCTCCCAGCGGAGCGCGGCGCCGAGCGCGTCCGCGTCGACCGCGGCCAAGGTCAGGTCGTCGCGCCCCGCGAACCATTTCGCTGCGGTTTCCGGCGCCTGGGCCGAGGTCGAGAAGTGGATGTAGCCGTCGGCGCGATCGACTGCTGTGCCAGCGAAGACGCCGTCCGTTTCGGCCGCGCGCCATTCTTCCGTCGCCACGATCTTGAATACGAGGGTCATCCCCGCGTACGGGTCCCGTCGGCGCATGGCCGCTAGTCCTGCAGCATCCGCTTCAGGAGTTCCAGTTCGTCGCGGAGCGCGCTGTCGGTCTGCGACAGGGCTTCGATCTTGCGCACCGCGTGCAGCACGGTTGTGTGGTCGCGTCCGCCGAAGCGCCGGCCGATTTCCGGCAGCGAACGCATGGTCAGGGTCTTCGCCAGGAACATCGCGACCTGACGCGGCTTGACGACGACGGCGGTGCGTCGCGACGACAAAATGTCCGCGCGGGACACGCTGTAGTGCGTGGCGACGAGCTTCTGGATTTCCTCGATCTTGACGCGTTTGGGTTCGTGTGCGCGGATCAGGTCGCGGATCGCCACCTCCGCCGCCTCGACCGTCAGAGGCGCCCCGGTAAGCGTCGCATGCGCAAGCAGCCGATTGACGGCGCCCTCGAGATCGCGCCCGTTGGAGCGGATCGAGCGCGCCACGAAGGCGAGCACGGAGGGCGAAAGATCGAAGTTCGGCTGCATCGCGCGCGCAGCGGCGATGCGCGCCTCGAGGATCTTCACCCTGAGCGGCTCGTCGAGCGCGCCGATCTCGACGCAGAGCCCCACGCTGAGACGTGAGCGCACGCGCTCGTCGAGCGCTTCCAGATCATTCGGCGGCCGATCCGCCGCGACGATGACCTCGCGCCCGGCGTCGAGCAGGGCGTTGAGCGCGTGTCCGAACTCGGCCTGGATCGTCTTGCCCTGCAGGAACTGCGCGTCGTCGAAGATCAGGAGATCGATCGCCCTAAGCCGCTCCTTGAAGGCGATCGACGTCTGCGCCTGCAAGGCCGCGACGAAGCCGTACATGAACTTTTCGGCCGTCAGATAGATCACCGAGCGGCCCTGGCTCGCCGCGGTATGCGCCACCGCTTGCAAGAGGTGGGTCTTGCCGAGGCCGACTGCCGAATGGATGAACAGCGGGCAGAACGAGGAGACCTGCCCTCCAAGGTGCTCGGCCGTGCGCTGCGCCGCCGAGAACGCGAGCTGGTTGGAGCGTCCGACCTGGAACGTCGAAAAGGTCAGGCGGCGGTCGAGCGGCGAGCCGGCCAGGGCGTCGGAGGCGTTGATCGGAGTCGGATGCGTTGATCCGCGCCGGGCGGCCGGCGCCGCCCGCTCCTGCGCGACCGGCGCGACGGCCGCTGGCCTCGGGGCCGCCGGTAGCGGACAGATCGCCGCGCCGCCCGCCTGCGGCTCCGGTCGCGCCGACGATCGGACCACGACGAGAATCCGGGCGAGCGCGCCGAATTCCCCGGCGAGCGCCGTGGTGATGTGTCCCAGGTAATGGGTGTCGATCCAGCTCTTGAGGAAGCGGGTCGGCACGGACAGACGCGCCTGGCCGCCGCCGATGGATTCGAGCTCGATCCGGCCGAACCAGCTGTTGAAGATGTCTTCGCCTAGCTCCGCCCGGAGCCGTTCGCAGCAGCGCCGCCAGGACTGCATGAGCAAAGCTCCGCTTGTGGTGACGGGATCGTTGGAAACGGCGAGGATTTCGTTACGGAGGCCCATGGACGGAACTCGAGCGAAGGACAGGGAAGGGATCATCGGCGATGCGTCGATCGACGCGGCGGGGAGAGCCTAGCTCTGGGCCCAGGGGAGATTCCCCGCCCTCCACCCTCCGACGACGTTCCGGCGCCGCCACGGATCCAGCGGTCCCTCGAATCCATCCGAGATATTGTAGCAGGGCGCCCAGCCCGCCTTGGTCATGGCGATCGCCGCTTGGCGCGAACGAGCGCCAGAACGGCACAGGAACAGGAGCGGAGCGCCCGACTTGACGCCTGCAGCCTCGAGCATCGCTGACAGGCGCGAGGGAAAGTCCGGATCGACATGCATCGCCGGAAAGCTCTGCCACTCGATGAAAAGCGGAGTCTTGCCCAGATCCGTCAGGTCCGGGGCGCCGACGTAAGCCCACTCGGCCTGCGTCCGGACATCGATCAGGATCGAGAATTCGTCGCCAGCCAGGAGCTCGTAAGCGTTGGTCGCGAGCAAGTCTCCAGCGTAACCGGCAGCGCTCTCGTTAGACATAGGTTCTCCCTCCGCAGCCCGCACCACGGTCGTTTATTCTCCAGTAAAGCTTAAACAAAGCTGCCTTAGCAGCTTTCGGCATGAAAGGCGACCTCAAGCCCATAAGTCGAAGCCCCACCGTTCGCTCAAAGGGTTGAGATTTACTTTTTTATTCTATCCTCGCCTTACTCCGCAATACTGAGCTATCCCCGTCTCTACTCATCTTCTGCTTGGATCGGTCAAGACTATGGCACGGGCGGGGCAGCGAGGCAACCGGCTTCAGCCGCTGCAAAGAGTCGCGCCCGCCCCGCGCCGGCGCAAACTTTCACCGCGGCCAAACTGTTTTATCGCAAGGGCTTGATTCGAGACCCAAGATCAACGCGCTCACGTCCGTCCCGTCGCGAACCACGGCTTAGCGGCTAAGGCCGGCGCAGGACGCAGCCGTCCGGAAGGAACACCCGATGCCGGGCGACAAAATCCTTCTTGATTAATAAATCTTTGATAATCATAAAAATTTTGTGTCCGGCCGGAAGATCGGGAGCGTCGCCGCCTCGTTGCAAAACCGTTATGTTTCGGCCCGGCGACGACCGCGTGACCGTTTTCAGGGGCTTCCAAAGGCCTCGCCGGGCGCCTCCGACTTGGACTTATCCACAGCTATCACGCCAAAAAATGCGGGCAGGGCCAACAGATAGGCGAAGCCTGCAATTTCGATCACCGCACCCAGGCCAAAATTGGTCGCGATCACCGGCGCCGCCGCGGCCCCGATCACCGAGAAGCATCCGTTGACGCCCCAGGCCCAGATGAACAGGTGATCCTTGCCGAGGCGCCCGAGCGTGGTCATTGCGGTCGGCATCGGGAATCCCATGAGGAACGCCGGCGGCGCGATCAGCAAGAAACACAGCACGAGCCGTTCGCCATAGGGGAGCGCTGCGATCCCGTCGAGCGCGAGATTCACGAACAGCGCATAGGAGAGCAGCAATCCTCCGATGGCCAGGAAAATTGCCGGCATCACCGCGCGCATAAAGGGCAAGATGCGCTCCGAGGTCAGCGCGCCGAGGCCGGAGAAGACCAGCATGCCCGTGATCAACACCGAGGCGGAGATAGTCGGGTTGCCGAGCGCCATGACGAAATGGGCGATGAGCCCCACCTCGACCATGATGTACCCCGCGCCGAGGCAGGCGAAATAGAGCACGGTCAGCGCCTTGCCGCGCGAGCGCGAGAAGATCGACCGCCAGCCCCAGAGGACCGGAATGACGAGCAGCACCGCCGCCGTCAGACAGGCGACCCCGAGCGTCGCCCAGATCAAGAGATAGCCCCACTCGTCCTGCAGTAGCTCCAGACGGTCGGTGACCCGCAGCAGATCGCCGGTCTTCACATAAGCGGCGAAATAGGGGGCGTCGTTGGTCAGGGCGCGGGTGTTGAACACGTAGCGCTTGGCGACGTCCGGCCAATCGCCTGCGATTAGCGCATGCCAGGCGAGGCGTCCCATGACGGTCGCAGGCAGGACGCTGTCGTCAGCCTTGCCGGGCGGCGGCGCCCCCTCGTCCGACCCCTCCGTCGACTGCGCAGCGTTATCCCCCGGCTCCGGCGGGCCACCGTCCGCTCCGGCGAAAATCTGCTGGACGTAACCGTCGAGGGTCGCGTCGGTCTGGGACGGGTCATAGACAAAGCCGGGATAGTAGATCTCGTCGAAGGACATGGCGCGCGTGTGCGTGCGCAGTTTCGCGATCTCCTCCGGCGTGAAGCCCCCGTTCTTGTAGAGCACCGTCGCGGTCGACAGGTAGGACGAGGCGACGAAGAAAGAGTTGGCGAGATGGTCTGAATCGACGTCGCGCGCCGCCGCCGCCATCGTGGCGTAGAGCTTGAGAACCGACTTCGGCGGCTCTTCCTTGTTCCACAAGGTCACCGACAGCACGCCGTCCGGCGCGAGCGCGCGCATGTAGGTCTCCATCGCCTCCTTGGTGTAGGGGAACTTCTCCACGATGGCGAAGCCGCCCGGGTTGGAAAGGCCGACGGAGTCCGCGAGGCTCAGGTCGATGACGTCGAACTTTTCCTTCGCGCCGGCGAGGAAGTGGCGGCCCTCATAAGGGATCACGCGCACCTTCGACAGGATGTCGCCGGTGAAGTCGCGCAGGACCGGGCTCCTGAACGCCTCGAGCACGGCCTGATTGCCTTCGGCGACGGTGACGTCCTTCGCCCCGGAATGCAGCGCGACCTCGGTCGAGATGCCGCCGCCAAACTGGATGATGAAGGTCTTGGGCGCCGACTTGATGACGTAGGGGTAGACCATCGGCAGGAAGCGGAAATAAGCCGTCTCCTTGTCGGTCAGATCGCGCATGATCCCGATCGGGCCGTCGCTGTCGATGTACATGCCGAGGTAAGCGTTGGCCGGCATGGTGGGCAGGCTGAACCCGGCATTGTCGGAAAGCCCGGGTGCGAAATGCAGGTAGGAGCTGGAATAGACCTCCAGATAACCGAATGGCGAGGCGCTCTCGTAGACTCTTTTCGAATCCGGGAACTTCCGGGCGTAGGAGACGCCCTTGTAGTCGTTGACCGCCAGCGTCTTGAGACCGAAGGCCGGAGCGAGAACGAAATGGCCGCCGAACGCGAGCACGCCGGCGACGGCATAAGGAATGAGCGCCGCACGTCCGCCCGGCCCGAGCGCCCAGGCTGAGCACGCCGCAAGCCACAGCATGAGCGGGGCGGCGATCAGATTGGCGGGGACGAAGACGTACATCGCGAGAAGGAAGATGAGCCCGCAAAGCCCGGAGCCCGCGAGGTCGGCGAAATAGACCCGCCCGAACGTGCGGTTGCTCTTGAGAAAGACGCAGCCGAGGAACACCGCGCCGGCGAGGAACGGCATGAGCTCCGCCAGAAACATCTGCAGGAGCTTCCACTTCTGGGTCGGGTCCGAGACCAGGAAGATGGCGTTGAAGCCCAGTCGCTGGACGTAAAGATTTGCCGCGACGGCGAGCGGACCGAAGAGGCCGAGCGCGACCGTGGCCGCGCCGCGCCAGTGTCGCGCGAACCAGTCCTTGGCGACGGTCATCACCGCGCTCGTCAGACCGAACCCCAGCATGGCGAGGCTGACGACCAGCGAACCAAAATGCGCCCAGCTGCTGACCGAGAAGACGCGCATGATGTCAATCTGCAGCGCGATCACGGCGCCGGCGCCGAGGCCGACGGCGAAATAGAGCCCGACCCGCTCGCGAGCCGTCAGTACGGCGTCGTCCGAAGGAGCCTCGATGAGGCTTGCATCCGCGGGAATGGGGCTGGCGTCGTTCATGAAGTCCTCGCCGAAAGGGGCGTCAGAAGGACGAACGGCGCCCCTGAGGTCGGGACGCCGTGAAGGAGGGACCTGAGAAGGTCCGTCGTCAGTTGTTGTGCGTGCCGACGATCTGGTCGCCTTCGAGCTTGGTGAAGGGCACGAAGGGAACGATGCGGCCGCCATAGATGTCGGAGCGCGCGACCGTCATCTGTCCGTCGGAGCCTTCCGTCTTGACGACCTTCAGCACGCGCTGCGCGCCGGGCGGCCCGACGGGGATGACCATGATCCCGCCTGGCTTGAGCTGCTGGAGAAGCGGCGGGGGCACGTGGTCGATGCCGCAGGTGACGATGATCTTGTCGAAGGGGGCGAACTCTTTCCAGCCGTAATAGCCGTCGGCCGCCTTGGACGTGATCGCGCCGAACTCGTTGTAGCCGTCCTTGATGAGCGCGTCGTAGATGCCGCGCGTGCGGTCCGCGAGCGGCTTGATGATTTCGATCGTGTAGACCTTGTCGGTCAGGTGCGATAGATAGGCCGACTGGTAGCCCGACCCGGTGCCGATCTCGAGCACCTTCTCGCCCTGCTTGGGATCGATGTTGGACGTCATCCGTCCCACGATGTGCGGGCCCGAGATGGTGACCCCGAAGCCGATGTCGAGAAAGGCGTGGTCGTAGGCGCGGCCGAGATTCTGCTGCAGTACGAATTTTTCCCGCGGGGTCAGCAGGAAGGCGCGCTTGTGACGGTCGTTCAGGAGGTCCTCGTTGCGCACCATGGCCTCGAACCGGTCGAACCGCTCGCCGAGGTACTTGGGATCCTCACCACGCTGAGCGACGCCCCAGGCGATGAACTTCTCACGGCTGTCCATCGGGGGATTGAGGTCGAGCGAATAAGCCGTCGGCACGTTGGCGAGCGCCAGACGCGGCGCGCAGGCCGCGCCGATGAGTCCGGCAGCGCCGGCCAGAAATTCACGTCTCCGCACCAAACCACTCCTCGATGAACTGGGCCGACGGCCTGATAACCCAACCCGCAAGAAAAGGCGACCGGCAAACGCGCGTATGTTCAGGCGAATCGGCCTCTCACACGGTCGCCCGCCCCACTGGCTGAGCAAAGCGGCCGTCCGGAGGCGTCCGCGTGACGACCCTGAGACGTTCGCGGCTCAGCGGGCGATCGGGTTGCGCACCCACTCCTTAAGCGAGCGTTCGTGCGGGGCCGGCGCGTAGGCGAGGGCCGCGCCCGCGGCGTGGCGGGCGTGAGCGACATGGGTCGGCGCATCGCCGGTGATGCGGATCACCGCCCCCTGAGCCTCCACCATGGCGAACAATATGGCGGCGTGTTGGGGCGACAGCCGGATGCATCCATGGGACGCAGGGCCGCCAAGCGCGCCGACTGCATTGGTGCCGTGGATCGCGTATTGGCTGTAGAAGAAAATGGAATGCGGCATTGGCGCGTTATTGTACTTGGCCGAACGAACCATCGCGTACATCGCCCGCGGCCGGAAGACGCCGCGCGGCGTCAAATGGCCCTCGCGCCCGGAAGAGATCGACCAGACGTAGCGCTCGCCGGAACTCGCGTGGACGCGCATCGTCTGCGCGGTGAGGTCCACGTCGACCGACACGACCGCGAGGGCCCGGCCCTGGATCGCCAAAAGCAGGCCAAGCGCCAGCAAGACCCGGAGACCAAATCGCATGGACGCGCTTCCCCCGAACGGAGACCATGAATTTGGACCTCAAGGTCCAAAATAAACGTTAACCTCATTCATGGCGCCATTTGGGCGATGGCGCAATTGTGGTCCTGAAGGTCCTCGGCGTGGCCCCCGCCTTCAAGCGAAAAGACGTCGGCAAGAAGAACGAAGCCCGGCTTGCCGTCGAAATCCGCGCCGATGGCGGCCATGCTCATCGCCCCCATGTGCGCCTTCGCGTCAGGGAGGCCGTCGGCAAGCAGCCGGAGCAGCGGCTCGTCATGAATGAGATCGTCCGAAAGAAGCCGCCGCGCGAAATAGGCGCGGCCGTTGAGCGCGACCGTCATGGCTCGCCACTGGTCGTCCAGGGCGGACTTGTAGCCCTCGAGCGCCTTTAAAACGTCGATGCGAACGCAGTCGACGTGAACGTGCAACTGATCCTGGCTGCGCGCGTATTGC
This sequence comes from Roseiarcus sp., assembly GCF_052145395.1. NCBI lineage: Bacteria > Pseudomonadati > Pseudomonadota > Alphaproteobacteria > Hyphomicrobiales > Roseiarcaceae > Roseiarcus > Roseiarcus sp. Next base: position 1,290 of record NZ_JBKQOT010000049.1, on the reverse strand, counting down.
GAATTGATCGCCAGCGCGACGGCCTCGCGCGGCAACGCCCGGCCCCCGAGCCGCGCCTCGACGAAAGTCTTCGCCTTCCAGCCGTCGGCGAAGACCGGCGGCGCGTCGGGCGCGAGCATCTGCGGATCCTCGATTCCGCTGATCCGGCGGGTCGGGATGGCGAGCATCTGCGCGACGCCGACGCGGTCCTTCAGGATCGCGACCCCCTCTGCGACGCCCCCGTTCATGTCGACGACCTCGCACGGCGTCGGGCCTTTCCCCGCGTCAAAGTGCGGCACGCAGCCGTCGTGGACGATGCGCCAGAGGGCATTGGGGTCGGCGCGAGCCGGCCCGGCCAATGCGAGGGGGAGGGCGAGCGCCGGCGCCGTCAGGAGCCGGAAGACCAGGAACCGTCGCGTCATCGTGATCGCCCCCGCGGACCGCGCTGGAGCGACCGGCGCAGATCCTCACATCCTCACACGTGGATCGCCCGCTTGTCGACCGCCATCGCCGCTTCCTTGACCGCCTCGGACATTGTCGGATGGGCGTGGCAGGTACGGGCGAGGTCTTCCGCCGAGCCGCCGAACTCCATCAGGACGCAGGCCTCGTGGATCATCTCGCCGGCCCCGAAGCCGACGATATGGGCGCCGAGCACCCGGTCCGTGGCCGCGTCGGCGAGTATTTTTACGAACCCGTCGGTGTGGCGCATTGCGCGCGCGCGCCCGTTGGCGGTGAAGGGGAACTTGCCGACCTTGTAGGCGACGCGGGCGGCCTTCAATTCCTCCTCGGTCTTGCCGACCGAGGCGATCTCGGGGCTCGTATAGACGACGCCGGGGATCACGTCATAGTTCACGTGGCCCGCCTGGCCCGCCAGAATCTCGGCCAGCGCGACGCCCTCGTCCTCCGCCTTGTGGGCGAGCATCGGGCCCCGGATCACGTCGCCGATGGCGTAAATGCCGGGGACGTTGGTGGCGAAGTGCGAGTCGACCACCACCATGCCCCGGTCCATCGCCACGCCCTGCGCCTCGAGGCCGAGGTTCTGGGTAAAGGGACGCCGGCCGATCGCGACCAGCACCACGTCGGCGTCGAGGACCTTCGCTTCGCCGCCCGCGGCCGGCTCGATGGTCGCCTTGACCCCCGAGCCCGCCTTCTCGACCTTCGTCATCTTGTGGGCGAGGTGGAACGCGAAGCCCTGCTTCTCGAGCATCCGCTGGAACTGTTTGGCGACCTCGCCGTCCATGCCGGGCAGGATGCGGTCGAGGAACTCGACCACCGTCACCTCGGCGCCGAGCCGGCGCCAGACCGAGCCGA
>NZ_JBKQOT010000048.1:0-3181 GCF_052145395.1 Roseiarcus sp. | reverse complement strand
GCCGGGCGCCGCTAACGATCACTGTCGACGCCATCTCCGGCGACGTCTTGGTCCCGGTCAGTCCCGACGTAGCGAGTGAGTTCTGCAAAAACCCCCGCACGATCAAGCGATGGATAGCCAGCGCAGGCCTCGGATTTCCGAGGCCTGTCCGGATCAACGGCCGCTTGTTCGTGAGCCGCAACGCGCTCGAGCAGTGGAAGCGCAGCCGGATCGAGGCGTCCCTCAATGGGGAGGCCGCATGAACCATGCGCTACCGTCATGCGATGGGGCCCGGCCGCTGTGAAGCACCCGGGCCCCGCGCGATTGATCAAGCTCGGCAGCAGATCGGTCGCGATGCTACCCTCGATAGAGCCAATTTTCAAGCAGCGCTTCTTTCCCGCCGCTCCGGAATCCAGACGCGTCTCGCCGCGATCGTCGCCGGGTTCGCCTTCGGGAGGCGTGCATGAGCGCCGCCATCGAACAGGCGCAGCGGCGCCGCGATTTCAACGCCGAGGCGCGAATCCAGGCCGCAGTCGTGGAATGGATCCGGACCGCGGCTCCTCATGTGCTGGTCTTCCATGTTCCGAACGGTGGCCTTCGGTCGAAAGCCGAGGCGGCTCGCCTCAAGTGGCAGGGCGCGCTTGCGGGCGTGCCAGACCTCGTCATCGTCGCCCCTGGCGGGAAGGCCTTCTTCATCGAGGTGAAGACGGAGGCCGGCCGGCTGTCCGCCGATCAGCGCACCGTGCATGACTGTCTGGTCGCCCTCGGCGCGCCGGCTGCGATCGTGCGCTCGATTGATGAGGCCCGACGGGCGTTCGCCGCCTGGGGGTTGGCGACGCGGGAGGGCGGCCGATGAACGCGCCCCCTGACGAACTCATCCGTGTCACCCTTGCAGGCGTCTGTTACTTCGCGTCCGAGGCGGCGCTGGATCTCGAGAACGGCGACCGGGCGGAGTTGTGCTCCCACCTGTCAAACCTCCGTCAATGCGTGATCCGGGCGCTCAAGGCGTACAAAGAACTGCCTGCGCCGCTGTGGCCGGACGCCGCGACGCGCGAGGCCTTCGGCCGCTCAGCCGCCGAGTGGCGCAATGAGCGCGAGGGAGCCGCATGAATGCCGCGCGCCCTGCCGGCTATCATCAATGGTCGAAAGACGAACAAGACAAATTCTACGCCGAGATTGCCGCAGCCGAAGGCTATGATCGCGGCGAAAGGCCGGTCAGACCACAAATCAAAGCCTCGCCATTTGTCTGGATCGAACCGGCCGCCATTCCACGACGACGTTGGATCTATGGCCGCCACTATGTTCGCAAGTTCATTTCAGAGACGGTTGCGCCCGGCGCTTACGGCAAGTCGACCCTCGAGATGGCGGAAGCCTTGGCCATTTGCACAGGACGGACGTTGCTCGGGATCACGCCCGACGAGCGTGTCAACGTCTGGTATTGGAACGGCGAAGACTCGATGGAAGAGTTGCAGCGGCGTATCATCGCGGCGGCCGTGCATTACGAAATTGATCCGACAGAAATTGAGGGTCGGCTGTTCGTCGACACCGGCCGAGAGGCGAAGATCATCATCGCCGAGCAAGGAAAGGCCGGCGCGCTCATCGCGCGGCCGCTCGTCGACGCCGTAATCGCGACTATCCAGACCAACGATATCGGATTGATGATTATCGACCCGTTCGTCGCTTCGCATCGCGTCGTCGAAAATGACAATCCCGCGATCGAGCTTGTCGCCGCGACCTGGGCGGAGATCGCGGACATTACGGGCTGCGCAATCGAGCTTGTACACCACGCGCGGAAGACTGGCGGCGCAGAAATCACCGTCGAAGACGGTCGTGGCGGCTCGGCGTTGCTCGCCAAGGTCCGATCGGCGCGGACCCTCAACGGAATGACCGAAGACGAGGCCGCGCGCGCCGGCGTCGACAATCGCCGCGCCTATTTCCGCGTTCAGAACGGCAAGGCGAACCTGTCCCCGCCCGCCGACGCGTCGGAATGGTATCGGCTGGAATCCTTCGACCTCGGCAACGCCGGCGACGGTCATCCTTCTGACAGCGTCGGCGTCGTCACCCGCTGGAAATGGCCAGACGCATTCGAGGGCGTGACTGCGTCCGATCTTCGTGCCGTTCAAGACGCTATCGCCGCCGACCGCTGGCGCGAAAACTCACAGGCCAAGGATTGGGCGGGTTATGCCGTCGCCACCGTCCTGAAGCTCGACGCGACGAATAAGGCGCACCGCGCGAAGGTCGCCGCCCTGCTCAAGACATGGATCGAGAACGGCATGTTCGTTGTCGTCGAAGGCTTGGACGCTGAGCGCAAGAAACGATCCTTCGTCGAAGTCGGGACGTCCGCCAATGACTGATTTTGCGCCACCTGTGTTTGACCCGCTTTTCGTGCGCCGCTCCACCCACCTCCCCCTAAAGGGGGAGGGTGGGAGGTGGAGCAACTCGACTGCGACACCTGCGCCACCTTGCGCCGCGCCACCTGCACAAGTGGCGCAACACGGAACGCCGGAGAGGATTTCGGATAAGGAAAGGGCTGCCCGACAAATCTTTCGCCTTTCCTCGCGGATGCTTCCTTCCGGTCTCGCGCTGGTCTCGCCGAGCCGAAGTCTATCGCTGGGCCGGAGCGTCTTCAGAGTAGAGCGCTCCTTGCTGCGTGGCGCTGTACTTTTATTCACTGTGGCGGCGTGATGAAATTTCATCAATGCATCCGCCGCGTGACGGGGGGCGTGACGAGCGCGATTCGGCGCAGCGCCTGATATGTGATCAGCGGCTAGGCGACATTTTGGCTAATAATTTCAATGTGTCCCGCTTTGTCATGTTGTCCGGGTAACGACAGGGGAACATAATCACCTCATGAACAGCGTTTCATCCCCTGCCAATGGAGGCTTGATCAAGCCCTATTGCAAAGCCATCACGCGAGGTTCGCTCGGGTCGGACCTTGATGGCCGCTCGCGCGAAGGCAAATTCGTGCGCCGGATCGAGGCCGAACTTGTCGATCAACTCGGCGGCAATTTCTCTACGTCACTTTCGCGTGTGTTCTAAGCGTCGGCTTCTGGGCGAAACCACTCATCACCAACGCGACCGTCAGCCTCAAGAAAGCTGAAGCTCCGTCTGCCCCTGAGCACGTTTAGCAGGACATAAATAATGACTAATGTCGTGAGTGAAGTCGCCAAGAAAAAGTGCCTCTCTCTTGGCCGCCGATCTC
>NZ_JBKQOT010000047.1:0-9057 GCF_052145395.1 Roseiarcus sp. | reverse complement strand
GGGCTTTCTGGCATCTGGCTCATCCGGACATGGTTTCATGAGAAGTCTGAGCAGCCCTCGCCGGAAAGTCCAATTACCCCATATAATACAATGAATTAAGAGAGCGAAAAAACTCGCAACCACCTATCAGAAAGATCGCGCCGACGATCGACCCGTTGCGCTCGGCGACCCATGCGTCCTCCCGCGCGGCGTCGAATCCGAGCACGAAGGCGCCGAGAATCTGGCAGGCTAGTCCCTCGTAGGTCCAGTCCCATCCAAATTCCTCATGATAAATTCTGGCCTGGCGATGCGCGATCCAGCCGACGTCGCCCGGAGCGAGCGGCCTCAGGCGCCAACCGGGGGGTGGGGTTTGGCTGCGCTCGAGCACGGCGCGCATCTCGTCCATGGCCCTGGCGAGTCGCGCCCTGCCGGCTGGGTCGATCGGGGCGAGAAGGTCCCCGATCTCATGTCGCGCGCCGGCCTCCAGCCCGGCGAAGACCTTGCGGCCGGCGTCCGTGAGCGAAAGCATCCGGTGCTTGCCGTGGTCGGGGCTGATGCGGCTTTCAATGAGGCCGCGCGTGCGAAACCGCGCGACGATGCGGCTCAGATGCGCCTTGTCCATGCGCAACGTCCGTCCGACGTCCGCGGCCGTCCGGCCGGGCGCCGGCGCCGGCGCCTGCGCGATCTCGTACAGGACGCGGGCCTCGGCAAGCGAGAGCTCGCCGCCGGGCAAGCGCCGGTTCAAGAGGCCGATCTCGCGCGTGTAGAAACGGTTGAAGCTGCGCAGGTCGTCGACCAGGGTCATGGCGGGCTATCGCTAGTGTTGTCTAAGACAACACTAGCCCTGGGCGCGTCGAGCCGCAACCCGGCGCGACCCCTCTCACAATTCAGCGAGGCTCGCCCGTGCGCCGAATGTGCAAGTTGCGCCCCCGACCCGAATGCCTTTAAGTCGCGCTCCTCTTCCAAGGGATTCTCACGACAACATGACGTGGCTCTGGGTCATGCTCGGCAGCGCACTGGGCGGCGTGACGCGCTATTGGCTCTCGGGCCTCGCCGCGCACGCCATCGGCGAGACGTTTCCTGTTGGCACCATTCTGGTCAACATTACCGGCTGCTTCATCATCGGCTTCTTCGCTGTGCTGACCGGGCCGGACGGACGCGTGTTCGTCAGTTCGGACGCACGCCAGTTTGTCATGACCGGGATCTGTGGCGGCTACACCACGTTCTCCTCGTTCAGCCTGCAGACGCTGAACCTCGCCCGCGACAGCGAATGGCTGCTCGCCGGGGCGAATGTCGTAATGTCCGTCGTCTTATGCCTCGTCGCGGTCTGGCTCGGCGCAGTCGCAGCCGGCGCGCTCAACCAGCTCAAGGGAGCCTGACGCCATGGACCTGCCCCGCGACGCCATGCTGCTGCGCGTCTTCTTCGGCGAGAACGACAAGCACAAAGGCCGGCCGCTGTACGAAGCGATCGTCATGGCGGCGCGCGACGCCAAGCTCGCCGGCGCGACCGTGCTACGCGGGCCGATGGGCTTCGGCCGCACGAGCCGGCTGCACACGACCAAGATTCTGCGCCTTTCGGAGGACCTGCCGCTAATCGTCGAGATCGTCGACACCGAGGAGCGGATCAAGGCCTTCCTGCCGACGCTCGACGGGATGATGGGCAGCGGTCTCGTGACGTTGGAAAAGGTTCAGGTTCTGCAATACGGCGCCGACGTGAAGCACACGCCCGCCTGATCGATGACCTCAAAGGTCCATGGGTTTGGGTTCACGGCGCTGCTTGGCGGCCTGTCGGCCCTCCCGGCGCTCGCCACCGACATGGCCCTGCCGAGCGTCAGTCTCGTGCAGGCCGATTTCGGCTCGAGCCCTGCCGAGGCGGCTTCGGCGATCGCAGTCTTTCTTGCCGGCTTCTCGACCGCGCCGCTCGTCGTTGGACCGCTGGCCGATCGGTTCGGCCGCAAGCCGGTGATGCTCGCGGGGCTCGCGCTGTTCGCGCTCGCGTCGATCGGCTGCGCGCTCGCGCCATCGATCGCCGTGCTGATCGTCGCGCGCGTCCTCCAGGGCGTCGGCGCCGGAGCGGTCGCGATTTTGCCGCGCGCAATCATCCGCGACCTGTTTGAAGGCCGCGAGGCGCGTCTTCAGCTTGCAGCCGTCTCGATCGTGTTCAGCGTCGCCCCGCTGATCGGGCCGACGCTCGGCGCAGCGCTGCTGGCGATCGGCCCGTGGCGGCTGATCTACGCGACCCACGCCGTGGTCGCTGTCACGCTCGGCGCGTTCACGCTGGCGAAGCTCGGCGAATCGCACGACGAAACGATGCGTCGCAGCCTCAGGCCGGCGACGATCGTCGCCGGATACCGCCGGGCTCTGACCAATCGCATGTGCGGTGGGTTCTCGCTCATCGTCGGCCTCGTGTTCGCGGGCCTGTTCGCCTATGTCAATGTCTCGCCGCTCTTGTTCATCGAGGGCTACGGCTTCTCGCAAGCCGGGTTCGGCGGGCTGTTCGCCATGACCGCCTCGGGCGTCATCGCCGGCTCGCTCCTCAATACCTGGCTGGTGCGCCGGCATGCGAGCCCGCGCGCCGTGCTCGACGCCGCGCTCAGCGCCATAGCGCTTGCGGGGCTCACGGTTTTCATCGCGAGCCTCGGCGGGCATCCGTCGCTTGTCTTGGTGATCGCGCCGGTGATGATCTACATTTCGGCCTTCGGCCTCGTCATGCCCAACGCCGTGCACGAAGCCATCCATCCCCTGCCGGACATCGCCGGGATCGCCTCGGCCGTGCTGGTGTCGGCGCAGATGCTGTTCGGCGCGCTCGGCGGCTCGCTCGCCGCCGCGCTCTATCGCGACTCCTCGCCGCTGGCGATCGGCCTGGTGATGAGCGCCGGCGGTCTCGCGGCGGGCCTGGTCTATCTTGTCTGGCTGCGACCGGGCGTGGAAGCGTAGGGACATGAAGCAGCAAGCATTCACGGGGTGTTCGTGACGTCTTTCAACATTCATGGCCGCGGATTTCTGGTCTTTCTCTCTGCAATGACCGCGCTGCCGCCGCTGGCGATCGACATGGCCCTGCCGAGCCTGGCGCTCGTCCAGGCGGATCTCGGCGCGACCCAGACCCAGGCAGCCGCCACGATCGCGATCTTTCTCGCCGGCTTCTCGACCGCGCCGCTCATCGTCGGTCCGCTCGCCGACCGCTTCGGCCGCAAGCCGGTGCTGGTCGTCGGGCTCCTGCTCTTTGCGCTCTGCGGCCTCGGGGCCGCGTTCGCGCCGTCGATCGGCCTGTTGCTCGGCCTCCGCCTGGTTCAGGGCGCGGGCGCTGGCGCGGTCGGCGTGCTGCCGCGCGCGATCGTGCGCGACCTGTTCGATGTCCGCGAATCGCGGCTGTTCCTCACGGCCATTGCGCAAGTGAACGGGGTCGCGCCGGTGATCGCGCCCAGTATCGGCGCGCTCATCCTCTATGTCGCGCCGTGGCGGACAATCTATCTCGCCCTCGCCGCAATCGGGGCGTTCATGCTCGTTCTCGGTCTCTCTCGGTTTCGCGAATCGCAGCCGGTCGGCGTCCGCCAGAGCCTGGAGCCGGTCGCCGTCGCGGCAAACTATGGACTCGCGCTGACCAACCGCTTCTGCCTCGGCTTCTCGCTGGTGCTCGGCCTGACCTTCGGCGGCATGTTCTCATACATCAACACCTCGCCGCTCCTGTTCATGCAGGGCTTCGGCGTTACAAAGGCCGCCTTCGCCGGCTTCTTCGCCTTCACTTCGCTCGGCGTGATCGCCGGCGCCAGCGTCAATTCGCAACTGGTGCAGCGCCACGTAAAGCCGAAGACGGCGCTGGATCTGGCCCTGTCGCTGACGGCGCTAGCCGCGCTCGCGCTGCTCGGCGTCAGCCTCGCTGAGCTCGGCTCCGCGGTGACGGTCGCAGGGCTCTCGTTCTTCTATTTCCTCGCCATGGGGATCATCTTCCCCAACGCCATGCACGAGGCGGTGCATCCCCTGCCCAAAATCGCCGGCATGGCCTCGGCGGTCCTGCTCTCGAGCCAGATGCTGTTCGGCGCGCTTGGCGGCGCGATCGGCGCGGCGCTCTACCGCAACGCCTCGCCGGCCGGGATCGCCGCGGTGATGACCGGCGCCGCAATCCTCGCGGGCGCGCTCTACGCGCTGTGGCTGAGGCCGAGCGTCGAAGCGTAACCGTCGGAGGGCGCGCGTCTCGCGCGCCAGGGGCGGCGAGACGCCGCCCCTCCAATGTCCGATGGGCGGCCCCATGAGACTCTGCTCTACCCCTCGATCCCCTCGCGCAGGATTTCCAGCGCCAGCCATTCGTCTTCCGTCTTCGCCAGCGCCTCGCGGACCTCGCCGTAGCGGTTCGTCGCCGTCTGGAAGGCGGCCGGCTCGCGGGCGGCGAAATCCTGGTCGCCTAGCTTCGCCTCGAGCGCGTCGACCTCGGCGCGCAGGGCGTCCATGCGCTGCGGCAACAGTTCGAGCGCCCGCTTCTCGTTGAACGACAGCTTGCGCTTCGGCTGCGGCTCACTCTTCGGCTTCGCCTCGGTCTTCTCGGCTTTCGGAACCGGCGCCGTCGTCGGGCCGGCGAGTTCGAAGCCGCGTTGAGCGACCATGTCGGAATAGCCGCCGGCGTATTCGAGCCAGCGCCCCCCGCCCTCGGCGACGATTACCGAGGTCGCGACGCGGTCGAGGAAGTCGCGGTCGTGACTGACGATCAGAATCGTTCCCTTGTACTCGCCGAGCAGCTCCTGAAGAAGGTCCAGCGTCTCGACATCGAGGTCGTTGGTCGGCTCGTCGAGCACGATCAGGTTCGAGGGCGCCGCGAGCGCGCGGGCGAGCATGAGGCGCCCGCGCTCGCCGCCGGACAGCTTCTCGATCGGCGTGCGCGCCTGCTCCGGCCCGAACAGAAAGTCTTTCATGTAGCCGATGACGTGCCGGCGCTCGTCATTGATGGTGACGTAGTCGCTGCCGCCGCCGGTGAGCGCGTCGATCAGGGTCGTCGGCGGCGGCAACGCGTCACGCTTCTGGTCCATGCGCGCCATGACCACGTTGGTCCCGATGCGGACCTCGCCCGTATCGGGCGCGAGCGCCCCGGTCAGCAGGTTGATCAGCGTCGTCTTGCCGGCGCCGTTGGCCCCGATCACGCCGATCCGGTCGCTGCGCATGATGCGCGTCGAGAAGTTCTGGACGATCGGCGTCCCGTCGTAGGCCTTGCCGATTGCTTCGGCCTCGATTACCAGCGCCCCCGAGGCTTTGGCGTCCTGGGCGACCATGGTCGCGACGCCGACCGCCCGTCGCGCCTCGCGCCGCTCGCGACGCATGTCGGCGAGCTCGCCGACGCGGCGCATGTTGCGCTTGCGGCGCGCGGTGACGCCGTAGCGCATCCAGTGCTCTTCTGCAACGATGCGGCGGTCGAGCTTGTGGCGCTCCGCTTCCTCCTCCTCGAGCTTGGCGTCGCGCCATGCCTCGAAGGCGGAAAACCCGCGCTCGAGCCGATGCGTCGCGCCCCGGTCGACCCAGACAGTCGCGTTGGTCAGGTCGGCCATCAGGCGTCGGTCGTGGCTGACGAGCGCGAGCGCCGAGCGGCTCGCGGCCAGATGGCTCTCGAGCCACTCGATCGCGATGAGGTCGAGGTGGTTGGTCGGCTCGTCGAGCAGCAAAATGTCCGGCTCGGCGCTGAGAACGCGGACGAGCGCCGCGCGCCGCGCCTCTCCTCCCGACAGGTTAACCGGGTTCGCCGCCGGATCGAGCCCGAGGTCGCCCATCATGGCGCGGGCGGCATAGTCGTCTTCGTGTTCGCCTAAGTCCGCGACCACATAGTCGAGCGTCGTGGCGTAGCCCGACATGTCGGGTTCCTGGGGCAAGAAGGCGAGGCGCGCCGTCGGCTGCAGAAAGCGCGTTCCCCGCTCCGGCGCGGCTTCGCCGGCGGCGATGCGAAGCAGCGTCGATTTCCCCGATCCGTTGCGGCCGACGAGCGCAACCCGGTCGCCCGGCGCAATCGACAGTTCTGCGCCCTCGAGCAGAGGCGCGCCGCCGAGCGTTACGGCGATGTCTCGAAGGTGCAGCAGGGGCGGCATGGGGCGGGCTCTCGTCTCGGCGCCGGGAGGGATATCGGCTGCCGGGCGAAAGGGAAAGGCCGGCCGGACTCGTCACCCGTTCAGAAAATTCCGGACGACGCCGATCTGATCTTCGGTCATGAGCGCCGGCGCGTGGCCGACGCCGGCGAATTCGATGAGCCTCGGTTTCGGCCCGCGCCTCGTCATCTCCTCGGCGTCGCTCCGCGCCAGGACGTTCGAATGCTCGCCGCGCAGAATGAGCGTCGGACAGGCGACCCGATCCCAGAACGGCCACAGATCGACGTCGGGGAGATCCTGCTTGTAGGGGTCGCCGATCCGCGGGTCGTAGGCGTAGCCGTAGCCGCCGCCGGGCTTTTGGTGCGACAGATAGAGCGTCATCGTCCGCCATTGAGCGTCGGTCAGCGCGCCGAAGCCGGCGCTGTTCGTCCGGATCGCCTGCTCCATAGCGTCGAGCGATTCGAACGTGGGATCGGCGCCGATGAATGTGCCGAGCCAGGCGAGCGCCTGTTTCGGTATGAACGGCCCGGCGTCGTTGACCACGAGCTTTCGCACCGGCGCGCCCGGCTGCGCTGCGAGCAGAAAGCCGATCACCGCCCCCATCGAGGTTCCGACCCAGTCTACGCTCTCGACGTCGAGCCGCGCGATCAGCGCCGCGCAGTCCGCGAGATAGGTTGGGAACGCGTATTCGTTGGAGTCCTTCAGCCATTCGCTGCGCCCGCGTCCGGGCATGTCCGGGCAGACAACCCGGTGGGTCTTCGACATCGCTTGCGCTAAGACATCGAAATCGCGGCTGTTGCGGCTCAGGCCATGGACGCAGACGAGTGTCGGGGCGCCTAGCGGCCCAGGCCATTCGTCATAGGCGACGCGGTGAAACCCCGACGGGCTGAGACAGGCCATATGGCGTTCGAGCATGGACGACGGACCTCTCTCAACGTCTCCCGCTGCGCAATTTACGCCTGACCGGCGCGGCAAGTCCACGACGCACACCGTCGCACCTCCGGCCCGACGATAATCTTCGGCCGAGCGCGGCGACGCCTTGGCCTGCCGCTTCGAGCGTGTTTGCGCCGACGGCCTGCGACCGACGTCGACGGAAACGGTCAGCTGTAGGGGTAGGCGTTTCCGATCCAGCTTCCCTGCCTGACGTGGACGTTCGCCTGTCCGATCAACTGCACGTTGCTCGCCCGCTCGAACACCATGACGAAGGCGGACGCGCCGAACTGGAAGTAGCCCAGCTCCTCGCCCTTATGCAGCGTGACCCCGACCTCCGCGGTGATCACGACCGACGAGACCTGCGCCATGCCCATCGGAAGACAGGCGACGAGTCCGACCGGCGAACCGATCACGACGAGACCGCGGATCTGGGCGAATTGGTAGTCCGTTCCGTTTTGCGCGCTGAGGACGTTGGTTGTCTTGCCATCGCTTTTCCGGAAACCCTATCCGGCTTGATCGGGCTTTGAAGTTCGCGCACCGGGGGCTCGTCGAGGAAAAAGTAGAATCTGACAAAGTGGTCGTAGAGATTGGTCTTGACCGCCGGCGGGCCCTTCCGCTCTCGTCGGCCGCGCACGGACGCGCCGGCGCCACCTCCCGCTCACGCCGCCTCGAGCGCCAGCCCGTCTGCAGCGCCGGCGAAGCGCACGCGGCCGGTCCGGATCAGCGCGTTGATATGCGCGAGCGCCTCGCCGAAGGCGAAGACGAGCTGGTGCGGATCGTCGATCGGTCTGCCGAAGATGACCGGCACGAGTTCGGCCGCCGTTTGCGGCCCGCCGCTGCACGCCTCCACGATCGCCCTGCAGCGCGCCTCGTGATGGGCGATGAGCTCGTCGGCCCGCGTGTGCAAGCCGACGAAGGGCAGGTTGTGGCCGGGGAGCACGAGCACGTCCCCGGGCACGCGGGCCTTCAGCTTTTCCAGCGAGCGGATATAGATGCCGAGCGGATCGCCGTCCGGCTCCATCGCCTCGACGCTGACATTGGGCGAGATCTTGGCCAGGATCTGGTCGCCGGCAATGAGGAGATTGTCTTCGGCGGCGTAAAGCATCACGTGCTCAGGCGAATGGCCGCCGCCGGTCAGGACCACAAAGCTCCGTCCGCCGATCGTCAGCGGGTCGTCCGCCATCAGCCGCTGGAACGTTTTTGGCGGCGGCGCGACCATGCGCAGGTATTGCAGGCCGTTGCCGAGCAGGATCTCGGTGCTCTCGGCGGAAAGGCCGTGCGAGCGGTAGAACCCGCGGTAGGGCTCGGACTTCAGCGCCGACGGGTCGAGCCGGATGTTGAGGCCGAGCAGATATTCGGTCTGGCTCATGGCGAGCGGCATTTCGAAGCGCTCGCAAAGCCACCCGGCGAGGCCGATGTGATCGGGGTGGAAATGGGTGGCGATCAGCCTCGTCAGCTTGCGCCCTTTGAGCGGCCCGTCGATGAGCGCCTCCCAGGCGGCGCGCGAGGGCGGATTGTCGATGCCGGTGTCGATCAGAGCGAGGCCCGCCCCGTCCTCGACGAGATAAAGATTGACGTGGTCGAGCCGGAACGGCAGGGCGAGCCGCGCCCAAAAGATCCCCGGCCGGACTTCGACGACCTCGCCCGGCCCCGGCGGCGCGGCGTAAGGAAATTCGAGCGTTTGCGGCAGGGCGTGCGGGGTCATCGGGACTCCAAAACTCAGGCGAGCGGCTGGAAGCGGGGCGCCTCGGCCGCGTCGAGCCGTCCGTCGGGGCGCGTGCGAAAAACGCCGCGCGCGGCGTTGTGCGGATGGCTCGCCGCTTCGGCAAAGCTCAGCGCCGGCGCGAAACACACGTCCGTGCCCTCGAGCAGCGCCCGCCATTCACTGCTCAGACGGCTCGCGAACAGTTCGCGAAAGCGTTCCTTCAGCGCCGGCCACTGGGCCGTGTCGTATTGCGCTTTCGGGTCGACGTCCGCAAGCTTGAGCTTGTCGAGAAGAGCCGCGTAGAACTGCGGCTCGAGCGCGCCGATCGTGACATAGCGGCCGTCAGCGCAAAGGTAGGCGTCGTAGAACGGCGAATCGTGG
>NZ_JBKQOT010000046.1:0-15989 GCF_052145395.1 Roseiarcus sp. | reverse complement strand
ACGCGGCGTTCGACACGATCTGCTACATCGGCTGCGGGGTGACGACGGGGATCGGCGCCGTCATCAACACGGCCAAGGTCGAGCAGGGCGCGACCGCGATCGTGTTCGGCCTCGGCGGCATCGGCCTGAACGTCATCCAGGGCCTGCGCCTCGCTGGCGCCGACATGATCATCGGGGTCGACCTCAACGACGCCAAGAAGCCGTGGGGCGAGCGCTTCGGCATGACGCATTTCGTCAACCCGAAGCAAGTCGGCGGCGACCTCGTTCCCTATCTCGTGAATCTCACCAAGCGCGGCGCCGACCAGATCGGCGGCGCCGACTACACGTTCGACTGCACTGGCAACACGACCGTGATGCGCCAGGCGCTGGAAGCCTCCCATCGCGGCTGGGGCCAGTCGATCGTGTTCGGCGTCGCCGGCGCGGGGCAGGAAATCTCCACCCGGCCGTTCCAGCTCGTCACCGGGCGCGTCTGGAAGGGCACGGCGTTCGGCGGCGCGCGCGGCCGCACCGACGTGCCGAAGATCGTCGACTGGTACCTCGCCGGCAAGATCGAGATCGACCCCATGATCACCGCGAGGCTCACGCTCGACGAGATCAACAAGGGTTTTGAACTCATGCACGCCGGGGAGGGAATTCGCAGCGTCGTGGTCTACTGAGATTCAGCACCAAGAACACAAAGGACGGTGCGGGTCCATCGCGCGCTCAAGAAGGCCGGCGCGATCGCGGACCTCAGCGTCTACGAGGGCGAGAGCCACGCCCAGTTTCTCGCTGGTCCGCAGGTTCCCGAGTCGCGCGAAGCCTTCGCCGACATCGCCGCGTTTTGTGACCGCCATCTCGGGCGGTCATTTTAGCGCGGGTTGTCTCTCGCGGCACCGTCCTCTAGTTCAACGGCGTTCATTCCGCGAGCCACGAGGCCCACCTTGTTCCCCAAGCCGTCGCCGCAGCTGTTTCCCAATACCTACGCCTATGAATCGCAGCCGATGGTGAAGCCGACCGGCTTTCGCGAATACGACGCGCGCTGGCTGTTCGAGAAGGAGATCAACCTCATGGGCGTGCAGGCGCTGGGCCTCGGCCTCGCGCGCCTCATCAAGGAGCTTGGCGTCAAGCGCGAGGTCGTGGTCGGGCACGACTTCCGCAGTTACTCGGCCTCGATCAAGCTCGCCCTGACGGCGGGTCTGATGGCGGGCGGGGCGAAGGTCCGCGACATCGGCTTAGCGATCACGCCGATGGCCTATTTCGCCCAGTTCGCGCTCGACGTTCCGGCGGTCGCCATGGTGACGGCCTCGCATAACGACAACGGCTGGACCGGCGTGAAGATGGGCGCGGCGCGCCCCGTCACCTTCGGGCCGGAGGAGATGGGGCGCCTGCGCGATATCGTGATCGGCGGAGACTACGCGCCCGAGCCCGGAGGGTCTTATGAGTTCGTGCCCGACTTCCCGGCCCGCTATATCGCCGACCTGACCAGCCGGCCGAAGTTTTCGCGCAAAATGAAGGTCGTCGCCGCGTGCGGCAACGGCGCCGCCGGCGCGTTCGCGCCCCGATTGCTGGCCGCGCTCGGCGTCGAGGTCGTCCCGCTCGACTGCGAGCTGGACTGGACCTTCCCGCGCTACAATCCGAACCCGGAAGACCTGCACATGCTGCACGCCATGGCGGAGGCGGTGACGGCGTCCGGCGCCGACGTCGCGCTCGGCTTCGACGGCGATGGGGACCGCTGCGGCGTGGTCGACAACGAGGGCGCCGAGATCTTCGCCGACAAGATCGGCGTCATGCTGGCCCGCGACCTGTCGAAACTCCACAAAGGCGCGACCTTCGTCGTCGACGTCAAGTCGACCGGCCTTTTCGCCACCGACCCTGCGCTCGCGGCCAACGACGTCAAGGTTGACTTCTGGAAGACCGGCCATTCGCACATCAAGCGCCGCGTCCGCGACCTCAAGGCCCTCGCCGGCTTCGAAAAGTCGGGGCACTTTTTCTTCAACGCGCCGGTCGGGCGCGGTTACGACGACGGCTTCGTGACAGCCATCGCGGTGCTCGACATGCTCGACCGCAATCCGGGGAAGTCGATGGCGGACCTCTACCGCGACCTGCCGAAGACCTTTGGCTCGCCGACCATGTCGCCCCATTGCGCCGACGAGGAGAAATACGCCGTCGCCGACAAGGTCACGGCGCGCTTTAGGGCGATGCAGGCGAAGGGCGAGCCGCTGATCGGCCAAAAAATCCGCGACATCGTCACCGTCAACGGCGTCCGGGTGACGGTCGAGGACGGCACGTGGGGGCTCGTGCGCGCCTCGTCCAACAAGCCGGAACTCGTCGTAGTTGTCGAAAGTCCCGCGTCGGAAGCGAACATGCGCGCCATGTTCAAGGCGGTCGACGGGGTCTTGCGCGAGAACCCCGAGGTCGGCGCCTATAACCAGACGATCTGAAGACGTGGCGACTGCCGAACGGCCGGACGCGCCGCCGCATGTTCTGCCGGACGTCATCCGGTCAGGCCTAAAAATAGTCTTCTGCGGCACTGCGGCGGGGACGGTATCGGCTCGGCGCGGCGCCTATTACGCCCACCCGCAAAACAAGTTCTGGCGGACGCTTTTCGCCGTCGGGCTGACGCCGCGGCTCATGAGCGCCGAGGAATACCGCGTCCTGTCGGAATTCGGTCTCGGCCTGACCGACCTCATGAAGTCCGTGAGCGGCATGGACCACGAGTTGCCGCGCGACGCGCTCAACGCGGAGGCCCGCGCCGCGCTGACCGAGAAGATCGGCGTTGCGCAGCCCAAACTCCTCGCTTTCACCAGCCTCGCCGCCGGTCGCGGATTTCTCGGCCGAGCGGCGACCTTCGGCGACAGCGGCGCGCGGATCGGAGAGACGCGAATCTGGGTTCTCCCCTCGCCCTCTCCCGCGGCGCACTGGAATTTCGACCAGAGCTGGTGGCGGCGCTTGGCCGAAGATGAGCGGGCTCTCGCGTCGCCGGCTTGAAGCGCCAAGCAACACGAAGCCATGGGCCGCTTTTCGCGGCCCTCTCTCGTCGCCGCGGCCACTGTTCTCGACTGGCTCCACGGTCTTCGGCATGGTAGGTGAAAGCGAGGCCCGAGTGACGATCCTGGCCACCCGTGATGGTATTCGTCTCTCGATCTGCGGCGCGTATAGTCGCTTTTTTTTCTGGCTGGCGTCCGACGCCTGCAATCGCCGGACACGGTCAGCGCCCCAGCGGCTTGGCTGATCCGGCCCGGTCGACTCCGCCGGACGACCCCGCGAAGGCTTGTTGAACAGGGACTGAACGCATGCGGCTCTTGATCGTCGGCGCTGGGGCTACCGGCGGCTATTTCGGCGCCCGTCTCGCCGAGGCGGGCCGCGACGTCACGTTCCTTGTGCGGCAGGGGCGCGCCGATCAGCTTCGGCGCGACGGCCTTCGTGTTCTCAGCCCCCATGGCAATCTCGCGCTCAAACCGCGCCTGTTGGTCACCGGGGAGCCGACGGAGCCGTTCGACGTCGTGGTCCTCGCGGTCAAGGCTTTCGGGCTTCAGCGCGCGCTCGACCATTTCGCGCCCGCAGTCGGGCGGCATACGATGATCCTGCCATTCCTGAACGGCATGCGTCATATCGACCTGTTGGTCGAACGGTTCGGGGAGGCGCCCGTGCTCGGGGGCGTCTGCGTCGTTGCGACGACGCTCGACCGGGTCGGGCGCATCGTGCAACTCACCGGCGGCGCGCAGTCGCTGACCTACGGCGAACGGGACGGGGCCCGGTCGGAGCGCGTCTGCGCGCTCGACGAACACCTTCAAGGCGCCGGCTTCGACGCCCGCCTCAGCACCGTCATCCTCCAGGACATGTGGGAGAAGTGGGTGATGCTCGCGAGCGCCGGCGTCGCCACCTGCCTATTGCGCGGCACTATCGGCGAGATCGAATCAACCGAGGGCGGCGCCGACCTGACGCTGCGCTGCGTCTCCGAGACGACCGCGATCGCCGAGGCCTCAGGCCACCCCCCGCGTGACGCATTCGTCGCCGGAGTCAGGGCGCTGTTGACGGCCAAGGGTTCGAATGTCTCGACCTCGATGTACCGGGACATGCAGAACGGACTGCCGGTCGAGGTCGAGCATGTTCTCGGCGATCTCTTGCGCCGGGGGCGGGAGCTCGGCCTCGACACGCCGCTCCTGGAAGCGGCGACGGTCAAGCTGCGGATCTACCAGAGCCGGCTTTCGCACAAAGCCTGAGGGGGCGGCCGCCTCGACCGTGGCGGTGTCGACCGGCCTGCCTTCAGCGAATCCAAGCTCATTTTCGGCTACCGCGTCGGAACGTCGCGACGCCGGCGCGACGGCCGCAGTGCGCAAGAAGAGGTCATCCACCACCGACTTGACGAATGGGTCAAATCGGACCCTTTGCCGTCCTGGTTGGTCCCTGTACGGTCGGGATGCGAGGAGCGGACGATCGATGACGCTGAGCGCTGTCTGCGATCATGCAGAGAGGAGTGATAGATCTCGATCGCCGCGGCGAGAGGGTGGCAGCGAAGAGGCCGGGGAGAAAGAACAGCATCATCGGCGCGGCCAGCGGCGCCGCCGCCGCGGCCTTCTGCTCCGCCGCGGTCATGCGCGCATCGCGGCTTTCCTCAGCAAGCACGCGCAGGGGCGCGCCGGGGAGCGCGCGCAGGCATTGGGGCGCGGTTTCGATCGCACCGATGAGGCATCGTCGCGGAGGCTTTGATTTTCAGGAAATAGCTGCTCGAGAACGTCCGCCGGCCCGGCCACGCCGCCCGCGGCGTATCGGCTGACGGTTACGGTCGTCGCAATTTTGTGTAATGTGCTCCGCCGCCCCGCCGACAGGAACGCCGGCAGAGGGCGAGCCCAAGAAGCAACGGAGGACGCCATGCCGAAATATCTGTTCGAAGGGCGCTACAGCGTTGAGGGCGCGAAAGGGGTCGCGCGCGAAGGCGGTTCGGGACGCCGCGAGGCGATCAAGAAAATGTTCGAGGGCTTGGGAGGCAAGATGGAGTGCCTCTATTTCGCCTTCGGCGACGTCGACGTCTATGTCATCGGCGATCTCCCGGACAACGAGAGCGCCGCCGCCGCGTCGCTCGCCATCAACCAGAGCGGCGCCGCGAGTGGCAAGGTCGTCGTCCTGGTGACGCCTGAGGAGATGGACAAGGCCGGCAAGAAAACAGTCGCCTATCGGCCCGCCGGCCACTGAAGGTTTGGCGCCCGCCGGCGCGGCTTCCAACGCGCCGGCGCTTCATGCTGGGACGGTGCCGCGACGCGCCCGTAGCTCAACGGGATAGAGTATCGGTCTTCGAAACCGGGCTGTCCCCCTGGTCTAAAGGCCGTATGCTGTCCCCCAAAGCCAGAAAGCCAGAGCCAGAAAACCCAGGACAAGCGTGGGACGCCGCGCTTGTCCTGCGATGGAAGACACGCCTGAAGTCGGCGGCGTCGCCGAAACCCGCTGGATCGCCGGCATCCATTCGCGTGCCGGGGAAGTCGGCTTGGCGCAAAGAACGGTCGTCCGCGGATCGCTTGGCGAACGGGGTGCCCTTTCCGGTCGGTCCCGGTGCGGGACGAGAGCGCCCAAAAGGACATCGATCGTATTCTAAGGCGGCCTTGCGGCTCCGTCTGTTGAGCCGATCGGCAGGACGAACTGGAACAGGGCTCCGCTCTCGCCGTCCGATGATGCGGTAAGTCGACCGCCATGCCCCTCGACAATCATGCGGCAAATGGCGAGCCCTAATCCTGTTCCGTGCGCCTTAGTCGAAACGAACGCATTGAATACTTTTTCTAATTGCCTTGGATCAATTCCCGGTCACGAGTCTTGCACGGATACGGCAATTTCATCGTGACCACAAACCTCCGTTGTCAACCGCAACATGCGACTTCGACTGGTTGTGCTGGCCATAGCTTCGACCGCGTTGTTGACCAGGTTGAAAACAGCCTCGCGCAACTGAGTCCCATGGCCGCTGACCGGAGGTATCTCGGGCGTCAACTCGTAACGGGTCACTACGCCATGACGATGCAACTCTTCTTGCAGAGAGTCTGTTACGCTGAGAATAATCCGGTTCAAATCGATTGGGTGTAGTTCGATGCCGCCCCTCCCGAACAAGGTGCGGATTCCTTCAAACACATCGCTCGCGCGATACCCATCTTCTTTTATGCAGGTCAAAGCCTCCCTTGCCTCGTCATGATCAGGCGGCGTCCGTCCAAGCCACCGCAACGCCGTTTCTGCGTTTGTCACGATGGCGGTCAGAGGCTGACGTATTTCATGAGCAATCGCAACCGTCACCGCCTGTGCGTTCAGCAGCCTGTTGTCTCGCTCGCGCTCCAACATGGCGTTCGCCCGTGCCAGGCGCGCTTCACTGGCTCTCCGCTCGGCAAACAGGCCCGCGAGCACTTGTGCACCGATCGCCGCAGCTAGAATAACAGCCTGAGCTTGCACAATACGGTAGTCGACTGTCAGTCCCGGGTTTGACCAACGTCGAAGATTGTCGTCCATGCGATCGTAAGGGAAACCAGCAACACCCCCGCCGCGGCGAACACGGGCCGACAACGGGCGGCCAGCCACAACAACGTCGGAAACAACAGCGCTCCTGGCGCGACCGTCTCCCAAAGCTGCTGGGGGAGCGAAAGCACAACCCCGGTCATCGCGGCGAGCGTCAACAGCCCGGCGGAGCCTTCGATCCATTCGCTCCGCGGCGGCGGCTCACGAAGGGCAGCGGAGAATCCGATTATGACCGGGGCGACAGTCACGACGCCAACGGCTACCCCCGTCCACCAATGTAGCAAGGTCGTGAGGATCTCTGTCTTTGGGCCGAGGAATAACCGGGACGCAACGGCTCCCCCCAACGATGACGGAGTAGTCCCGGCAATCGTAGCGCCGAGAAAACCAAAGACCTTGCGCGACTGATCGAGCGCGAAATCATCACCAAAATATCGCGCAATCAATCCCGCGATGATGATTGGCTCCGCAACGTCGCAGGTGGCAAAGATTGCGGAGAGCCAGACGCCGCGCTCCAGCACAACCAAAGGGATGAGAAAGGCGCCGACAAACACCCCGGCAATCACTGGCCATCGTGCGCGAGAACCGAAGCCAATCATTAGGCCAGAGGAAACGCCAGCCGCAGCCCAGAAGACGGTTACGCCTTCAGAGGGGAAAAAAACAGCCCGCTCAAGCTGAGGCGCGCTACCAGATAATAACCTACCGCGATCGCGACAGCGAGGCCTGTGCTACCTAACCGTGTGGGGGCGCCCATGCCGGCCCGCCGAAAATTGGAGGGATACCGCGCTGCACGCAGAAGCTGCGAGGCGATACTGCACCGCTCGGGGCGCTTTGCCAAGATCTGCTGAGGGCGGGCGCCGCGCCTATTAGGTGTCGCCAGGCAAGGCCCGCTTACCTTCCCAGTTGCGACGTGCGCACACGCGATCTGCAACAGCAGCTTAATATCGATCCGCGACGTTCAATCGCTCGCGAGGAATGTGCGTCCTGTCGATTCCGGTCGAACGCGTGGTCGCCCATGCGGCCGTGCGCCAAACGTCGGAGTCGCGCCGCTCGCGGTTCGTCGCCGTAGAACGCCAGGTTCACGCTGCCGCGAATCGCTTTCGGCGAATCCGACGCCACTGCGCGCCGTTGTGAGCATTCGATTTTGATTCGATATTTCAGGGGGCTAAGCTTGTCCGCAAACAAAATGTTCCGGTAAATCAGAATTACGGCTACAGTGATCTTCATTGGCCTTCTGATAGCCAGGAGCACGATCATGACCGAAACCCCCTCTGCAGCCGAGCAGGCGCGCGCCAGACGGCGCAAGCGGCGGGCGGCGAAATTGGAGATGCGCGACGCCTGTTTCGAAGCGCTCGCCGAGGGGTACACCCAAGAGCAGATCGCGAAGGCGCGGGGGATCAGCGTGGCGACGGTCCGGCGGGAGATCGATCGGGCCATCGCCGCGCGGCAGATCCGGGCGCCCGAGCAACACGTGCGCCTGCAGATCGCCCGCGTCACCAAGGCGCTGGCTCTGCTCGACATGCGGATTAGTCGCGGCGAGATGGAGGCGGTCGGCCCTTTCCTGAAGACCGTGACCGCGCTCGACCGCTACCATGGGTTCGTTGCGCCCGAGGCGTTCGCCGAACCCGCGCGTCCCACCCGGGCGCGCCTGCCGGCGCCGCCGCTCGCGCTGACCCACGCGGTCCCGCCGCTCAACCCCGCTCCGGTCGAAACGGCGAATGTCGGCCGCGATGACAGTTGAAACAACGCGCGCGAACGGCCCTCGGGAGCGTCAGAACGCCTCCACGCTCGGCTAAGCCCTTGAAATCCTTGGATGGTTCAACGAGGGCGAGGCGTCGAATATGGCGAGAATGCGACAAACGCTCCGTTTCCGGCGCTTGCGATTCACAATCTTGAGCCTAACGCCTTGAAATCGTTGGCTGAGACGCAAGAACCTGTCGAAACGGGGGCGGCGGAGCCGAGGGGCGGAACGGCCGTCGTCGCCGGTGCTCTCAGCCGCTGTTCGCCTGCTGGATCTCGGCGGTGAGCCGCAAAACGTCGGTGATGACGATCGCGCCCCGGCGGCGTTCGATCAGGCCGTTGCGCTCCATCGCGTTGATCTCGCGCGACACCGTCTCCCGCCTCGTATTGATGCGGGCGGCGAGCTCCGACTGGTTCGGCGGTGTGACGATGATCGCGCGGCGCGGGTCGTCGCGGTCCCGGCGCGCGAGGCGCAGCAGTTCGGCATGGACGCGGGTGCGAACGTTGAGCGCGCCAAGCTCGCCGACCCGGCCGGACATGGCGCGCAGGCGCTCGATCAACGTCCTGACCACAGCCTCGCATAAGCAGCGATGCGTGAACATCGTGTCGACAAATAACGGCCCAGGCATCTTGGCCACAACCGAGTCGACGATGGCGAAGACGCTCGCCGCGCGCGGCGCTCCGTCGATCGCAGCCATCTCGCCAAAAATCGAGCCGGCGTTCATGTCGTTGAAGATCAGGTCCTGGCGGGCGATGTTGTATACTGCGCGCAACTGCCCGGACATGATGAAGTAGACGTCGCGGTCAGTGGCCGACTGGTCCAAGATCCAAGCCCCTGCCGTCGTCCGCAGCCAGATGCACTGGCGATCGAGAGCCCGGCAAATCTCCGGATCAAGCGCCCGAAAATAGGGATGCGCCGCAAGGGTGCTGGGGACCGACATCACTTCCGCCCGGGCCTACGGACGGAACGTGATCGACCTTTGCCGCCGCGTCAAGCGGCGCACAAACCCCTTCCCGGTCCACAGACGCAGACCGCGTTGGTATTTTCTCGCACAGGGCCCGTGACCTCGGTCCCTTGCGCGTTGGATTGTCTAAGTGATGAGGTCGGAGATGACTGTGACGACGGTCACACATCGGCTTGCTAGGCGGTGCGAGCCGCGCGCGATGTGACTGCCCTCACAGCGGGCCTGAGGTCCTTGCGTTATTTGTGGTTGCGAGGACGGCCGGAGAATGATCCGGCTGTTTAAGGGGATCGCCGTTGGCGCCGTTCGGGGAGCGGGCCACGCGGCGGCGGGGCCCCGGCGCGGCGCCTCCCACCGCGCGGGGGTGAGGGCGCGGCGCTCGGCTATTCCGCGGGATTGGGCGCCGCGCCCGTGCGGGGTTTATCGGACCCGAAACTCCATGTGGACGCGGCCGCGGGGGCGAAAGACCTGCGCCGGCGGGGCCGCGCGGCGTGGCGCTTCGGAAGTCCTTTCGCCTTCGGGATCGACCCGGCGGGCGCCGGATCCGGGCGCGGTCCTGAGGTTGTTCGCCTTCGGCCCATGGCTGGCCAGACAGGCGTTGTAGGCGAGCGGCTCGGTGAACTTTGCGCAGGCCGGGTCGTCCTCGGCGCGCGCGAGCCCCGGCAGGGCGGCCGCCAAGAGAGCAAGAGACGCTGCCGCCGCGCGCATCGTCCGTTACGCCCGCAGCGTCGCGCCGGTCTTCTTGGCCACTTCGGCGACGATCCGGCTGACCGCCGCCTCGATCTCCGCGTCGGTCAGGGTGCGCTCACGAGGCTGCAAAGTCACCGCGATCGCGATCGACTTCGTTCCCTCCGGCAGCCCCTTGCCCTGATAGACGTCGAACACGCCAATATCGGAGACGAGCGCGCGCTCGGCGCTCTTTGCGGCCTTGAGGATGTCGCCGGCGCGAACGGAGTCTGCGACGACGAAGGCGAGGTCGCGCTCGACTGGCATGAAGTCCGATCGATCGAGTTTGGGCTTCGCCTTGGTCGGCTTTGCCTTCGCCGCCGGGATGGCGTCGAGCACGATCTCGAAGGCGACGATCGGTCCTTCCGCGTCAAGCGCGTCGCAGACGCTGGGATGAATCTGTCCGAACCAGCCGACGACGGTCTTCGGCCCGAACTGCAGCGTCGCCAAGCGCCCCGGATGCAGGAATTCGGGGCCGCCCGGAACGACCTGCACCGCATTGTCCGCGCCGAGCGCCGAGAGGAGCGCCATCGCGTCCTCCTTGGCGTCGAAGGCGTCGACGGGCCCGTTGCCGCTCCAATGGCGCCCTTCGCCGCTCGACTTTGCGAGGCCGCGCCGGACAGCGGCGGCGGCGATCCGCTGTTCGTCATCGCCGGGGCCGAGGAAGATCTGGCCGACCTCGAACAGGGCGACGTCGGCGAGCGCCCGGCGGGCGTTGCGCTCCGCCGCGGCGACAAGGCCGGGAACGAGGCTCGGGCGCATATCGGAGAGGTCCGCCGCGATCGGATTGGCCAGTGCGAGCGATGGCTGGCCGCCGCCGAACAGCTCCGCGGCCTTTTTCGAAATCAACGACCAGGTCACCGCCTCGCGTAAGCCGAGCGAGGCGAGGGTGCGCTTGGCGAGACGGGTGCGCTTCTGCAACAGCGTCAGCACCGCGGGCGTTACTCCGGCTTCGAGCCGGGGCAGGGGGGCCATCGGCGCCCGATCGAGCCCGGCGATGCGGATGATCTGCTCGACCACGTCGGCCTTCACCTGGACGACCGGCCGCCATGACGGGACGAGGACCTTGCCTTCCTCGACGCCGAAGCCGAGCCGGGCGAGAATCGCCTCGCCTTCCGCGCGCGGAATGTCGACCCCGATCAGGCGCTTCACTTCGGTGTAGGGGAAGGGAATCGTTCGTCGCGGCGCAGAAGGGTCGCCGGTTACGATCATCCGCGACGGCTCGCCGCCGCAGATAGAGAGCACGAGCTCGGTCGCGAGATCGCAGCCGGGCACGCAGAAGTCCGGATCGACGCCGCGCTCGAACCGGTAGCGCGCGTCCGTCGCAATGCCGAGCTTGCGGCCAGTTTGGGCGATGTTGGTCGGATCCCAGAGCGCGCTCTCGATCAGGACGTCGCGCGTGGTCTCGTCGCAGCCCGAACGCTCGCCGCCCATGACGCCGGCGATCGAGTCGGCGCCTTCGGCGTCGGCGATGACGACCATGCTCTCGTCGAGCGCGTAGGTTCTGCCGTCGAGCGCCAGCTCGCTCTCGCCTTGCCGCGCGCGCCGCACCGTCAGGTCGCCGTGGACCTTGGCGAGGTCGTAAACATGCAGCGGTCGGCCGCGGTCGAAGGTCAGGTAGTTGGTGACGTCGACGAGGGCGCTGATGGGTCTGAGCCCGATCGCGCTGAGGCGCCTCTGCATCCACTCAGGCGACGGCCCGTTCGTGACGCCGCGCACGAGCCTCAGCGCGAACGCCGGGCAGAGACGCGTGTCAGCGGACGCAAAGTCGAGCCGCACTTCGGTCGGGCAGTCGAACGCGCTCTCGAAGGTCTTGGGCTTCGGCGTCTTGAGCGTCCCCAGGCCCGCGGCGGCGAGATCGCGCGCAATGCCCGATACGCCCGTCGCGTCGGGGCGGTTCGGCGTCAGCGCCACGTCGATCACCGGGTCGTCGAGCCCGGCCCAGCGCGCGTAGGGGACGCCGACCGGCGCGTCGTCCGGCAGCTCCATGATGCCGTCGTGGTCGTTGCTGAGCTCGAGCTCGGCCGCAGAGCACAGCATGCCGTTCGACTCGACGCCGCGGATAACGCCCTTGGCGAGCGTGATCTGCTTGCCGGGGATATAGGTCCCGACCGGCGAGAACACGCTCTTCATGCCGGTGCGCGCGTTGGGCGCGCCGCAAACGACCTGTATCGGACCTTTCCCGGCTTCGACCACGCAGACCTTCAGCCGGTCGGCGTTGGGATGCTGTTTGGCCTCGACCACGACGCCGACCACGAAGTCGGCGTATTTGGCCACTGTGTCCTCGACCTCGAGGCCGATGCGGGTCAGCGTGTCGACGATCTGGGCAAGCGATGCCTGCGTGTCGAGATGGTCCTTGAGCCAGGAGAGGGTGAATTTCATGTTGGAAGGTTCATTTCCTGGTTCTGACGGCAAGCCGTAGCGCAAGATTCAGGCGCGTGTCTGTATCGAGCCCATCGATAATCTCGATCGCCTCCGCGGCGGACTCGATCAGCCTCAGAGCTTCTTCGCGGGTGAAGGCGGAATCGTTCGTCGCCGCCTTGTAGCCAGGGCGCGGCTCGGGATTGTAATCCGCCCACTCTCGGGCGACCAGCAACTCGCTGAAACGGAGCCCGAGGCGCTGCAATTCCGGCGTCGTCGCCGGTGGTCCCTGCAGGAGCGCTTGGGCCGTCCGGTAGTGGTCCGGCGCGCGGAAGACAGGCGTGAGGAGCTCCCAAGGCTTTTCCGATCCGACGAGCGCGTCGGCGCAAGTCGCGCAAACCGCCTGAAAAACCGCATAGTACGCTGTCGACACCGCGCGTCGTAGCGACGCCGAGCGCGGGCGTCCCTTTTCCGCCGTCGCGAGCATATGGGCGTTTTCGATCTGGTGTTCGACGAGCGGCCACATCGGAAATATCTATGCGGCGGACCGCGTGCCTTCTTCGGCATGCTGGTAGCCGGGCGCGAGGAAGGTCACATAAGGGAATCGACGGTCGTCAATGTCCCGCAGCGCCTCCGAGACCGCAGCGATCGCGTCCACGAGACGCGCGCTCGAGACTTTCTCGTCAGCCGTTTTGAGGAAGACCGTAACGGACAACCCATCTTCGGCGGCCTGATATTCCGTCGGGAGCACCTCGATTCGATCGATTGCGTCCTCTCCAAAGAGCCGGACGATCGCCAGCTTGACGACCGCTTCGACGTCTTGGCCTTTCAGAGATTGCGACATCGTTCTCGTCCGAGGAACTTCTTGATTATCGTTACCACAGACAACGCGCGGGCGCACCGTTCGGTCTTGGAGCGTCAACCGCTCAGGCCTCCCGCCAGCGTCGGCACGTCGAGCGGCTTGAAGCCGTAGTTGTTGATCCAGCGAAGATCCGCATCGAACAGGTCCCGCAGGTCCGGCATGCCGTATTTGAGCATCGCGACGCGGTCGATCCCCAGACCCCAGGCGAAGCCCTGGTAGACGTCCGGGTCGATGCCGCAATTGGTCAAGACGTTCTGATGGACCATGCCGCAGCCGAGAATCTCGAGCCAGTCCTCGCCCTCGCCGAAACGGATCTCTCCGCCCGAACGCCGGCACTGGATGTCGACCTCCATCGACGGGGAGGTGAAGGGGAAGAAGCTTGGCCGGAAGCGCATGCCGACCTTGGGGACTTCGAAGAACGCTTTGCAGAACTCCTCCAGCACCCACTTGAGGTTGGCGAGCGTCGCGCTCTGGTCGATCACCAGGCCCTCGACCTGATGGAACATCGGGGTGTGGGTCTGGTCGAAGTCCGTACGATAAGTTCGGCCGGGGCATATGACCCGGATCGGCGGCTTCTCGGCGAGCATGGTGCGAACCTGCACCGGGCTCGTGTGCGTCCTCAAGAGCTTGCGCTCGCCCTTCTCGTCCGGTTGCAGGAAGAAGGTGTCGTGCATCTCGCGGGCCGGGTGGCCCGGCGGGAAGTTGAGCTTGGTGAAGTTGTAGTCGTCGCTCTCGATGTCCGGCCCCTCGGCGACCGAGAAGCCCATGTCGGCGAAGATGGCGACGATCTCGTCCGTCACCTGGCTGATCGGATGGATGCGGCCGGTCTCCACGCCGGACGCGCGCGCCGGCAGGGTGAGGTCGAGCGCCTCGCGCTTGAGCCGGGCTTCGAGCGCGGCCTGCTTCAAGACGCCCCGGCGCGTCGCCAGCGCTTCCGTGACCGTGTCCTTGAGCGCGTTGATCGCGGCGCCCTGGGTCTTGCGCTGGTCGGGCGAGAGCCTGCCGAGGGTGCCGAGCAGGGCCGAGATCGAGCCCTTCTTGCCGAGCGCCGCGACGCGAACAGCCTCGAGCGCTGCTTCGTCGGCCGCGCCGTCGATGGCGGCGAGCGTTTCGTCTTTCAGGGCGGCGAGGTCGGACATCGGGAGCTCGGAGTCGGAAACGGAACCGCCGCCCCACGCGGGCGCGCATGGCCGCGGCGGACGATGCTTTCGGCGGTGTTGGGTTACGCCGCCTTGGGCAGATGGCCCTTCGCCTGCTCAACGATCGCGGCGAAGGCGGCCGGCTCAGCAATGGCGAGCTCGGACAGGACCTTGCGATCGACCTCGATTCCCGCGGTGGCGAGACCCGAGATGAAGCGGCTGTAGGTCAGGCCGTGCTCGCGCACCGCCGCATTGATCCGCTGGATCCACAGGGCGCGGAACTCGCGCTTGCGGTTCTTGCGGTCGCGGTAGGCGTACTGCATCGACTTGTCGACGGCGGCCTTGGCGGCGCGGATGGTGTTCTTGCGGCGGCCGAAATAGCCCTTCGCGAGCTTCAGGACCTTCTTGTGCTTAGCGTGGGCGGTGACGCCCCTTTTCACGCGCGACATCGTTCAAAACTCCGGGAAAAAGAGGCTTAGCCGTTCGGCAGGAAGTACTTCTTGACGTTGGCGCCGTCGGTCTTGAACATGACCGCCGTGCCGCGCAGATTGCGGATCTGCTTCTTCGTCCGTTTGATCATGCCGTGCTGCTTGCCCCTCTGGGCATAGATGACCTTGCCGGTCCCGCTGATTTTGAAGCGCTTTTTCGCGCCGGTCTTCGTCTTCAACTTGGGCATTTGGCTCTCCCGGGCTTGACGCCCTGTTGGAATGAATGCGGAGCGGAAAGCTCCGTCGCGTCGGAACGAGCGAAAAGAACCGCCACGGCAGCCCAGCCGGGCGGTTCTGAGGGGCCGGGTCATACGCGAAAGGGGAGAGGAGCGCAAGAGGGCGAGGAGCCTTGAAGACCGACGCCCCGGCGAGCGACCGCGACTTTTGGACAGAACCGAAACGATTTCAGAGGGTTGGAGGCTAGAATCCGGGATTCTCGGTCCAACGATTCAAGGATTTCAACGCGTTAGCGGAAGGTTGGTGAATCCGTCGCCGGTTCGGGGCCTTGTGACGGCTCCCGTGCGGGGACGGCGGCCTCGGCGCCCGCCAGGTCGTCAGGCCCATCGGATGGGAAGGGCGATGGGCCGTGGGTGAGCGCGAGCGGCGGGGCGGGGAGGGCCACGGGCTCGCCTGCCGCGTGGAGCGCCCGCGGGCGCGAGGCAGGTTCCGCTCCATGGTAGCGGTCGAGCGCGGCGACGACTTTCACCAGCGGTCCGATCGCGGCGAGATGTCCGGATTGGACCTGGTCGGCGGCAAGCGTCAGCGCCTTGGTGAGACGGGCGATCTGCAATTGCGCGTGGCCTTCGCGCGTCTGGATTTGTCGCGCCCGGATGGCCCTGGCGATGTCCCGCCGGACGACAGCCACGCTGACGTTCCTCGCAGCTGCGATCTCCTGATGGGTGAAGCCGTCAGCGAGCCAGTCGAACGAGGCGTCGCGAAGCGCGGCGGCCTTTTTGCGCCGGGCGCGCCGGTCGAGACGCCTTTTCGTGTCCTCGTCGGCGAGGGGCGCCGGTTCGTCGAACGCCGGAGAAGCCGCGGCTCTGGGAGCGGCCACGCTCGGGTCCGTCGGCGAAGGTCCGGCGATGGACGGGTCGGCCGCATGCCGTTCGGCGACGGGCAGGGCGGCGATCGCCCGTTCGATCAGGGTCAAGTCGGGCATGGGCAGCGGGTGCGATCCAAACTGATGCAATCAGGCGGTGCGGCGCAGTGATTTTTGCGGGTTGTTGTCATTGGCGACGGCGGGGCT
>NZ_JBKQOT010000045.1:0-26572 GCF_052145395.1 Roseiarcus sp. | reverse complement strand
GCGACTATGTCGTGGCGCAGACGCTCAACGTCGACGGCGGCAACTGGATGAGCTGAGGGCGGCTCGGGAGGCGGCGCAATGTATCTGGATCGCTTCAACCTCAAGGGGCGCGTCGCGGTCGTCACCGGCGGCGGGCAGGGCATTGGCCTCGCCTGCGTCGAGGCGCTCTCGGAAGCCGGCGCGCGCGTCACCATTGCCGACATGAGCGGGAAGACCGGGGACGACGGCCAGGCGAAGATGAAGGCCAAGGGCTATGCCGTCGACGCCATCGCAATGGACGTGACTGACCGGGCCGCGGTCGACGCGGCCGCCGCCAAAATCCTGTCGGAAACGGGCAGGATCGACGTGCTCGTCTGCAACGCCGGGATCGCCAGACCCGACACCGCCGCGGAGGACGCCACGGACCAGGACTGGCTGGATGTCCTCAACGTCAATCTCAACGGCGTCTACTGGTGCTGCCGGGCCTTCGGCCGGCCGATGCTGGCGGCGGGACGCGGCTCGATCGTCAACATCGGCTCGATGTCCGGCATCATCGTCAACAAGCCGCAGGGGCAGGTCAACTACAACGCCTCCAAGGCGGCGGTGCATCACCTGACGAAATCGCTCGCCGCGGAATGGGGCGCGCGCGGCGTGCGCGTGAACGCGGTCGCGCCGACCTACATCAACACCCCGCTCACCGCCCTCGCCAAGGCGAACAAGGCGATGTTCGACGTGTGGATCGACAGCACGCCGATGGGGCGCATCGGCGAGCCCGACGAGATCGCTGCCGTCGTGCTGTTTCTGGCCTCCGACGCCGCGAGCCTGATGACCGGCTCGATCGTTGTGGCGGACGGCGGCTACACCTGCTGGTGAAAGGGAACACTCATGGACCTCGGACTCAAGGGCAAGGTCGCGGTCGTGACCGGCGGCAGCCTCGGCATCGGGCTCGCGATCGCGGAAGGGCTCGCGGCGGAAGGGGTCGATCTTGCCATCGCGGCGCGCGGCGCCGAGCGCGTGCGCGACGAGGCCGGACGGATCGCCGGCCGCTTCGGCGTGCGGGTCGAGGGCGTCGCCTGCGACGTCGCGACCCGCGAGGGTACAGACGCGCTGATCGCCGCCGTCGGCCGCGCGTTCGGAGGGGCCGACATTTTGATCAACAACGCCGGGTCCGGCTCCAACGAGACGGTCATGGAGGCGCCCGACGACAAATGGCAGGCCTATTGGGACTTGCACGTGATGGCGGCGGTGCGGCTCGCCCGGGGCCTTGCGCCCTTGATGAAGGCGCGCGGCGGCGGCGTCATTCTGCACAACGCCTCGATCTGCGCCGCTCAGCCACTCTGGTACGAGCCGATCTACAACACCACCAAGGCCGCGCTGATGATGTTCTCGAAATGTCTCGCCACGGAACTCGTCGGCGACAACATCCGGGTCAATTGCATCAACCCCGGCCTCATCCTGACGCCCGACTGGATCAAGACCGCCAAAGAGCTCACGGCGGAGACGGGCGGCGACTGGCAGGGCTATCTCGACGGCGTCGCGCGCGAATTCGCGCCGATCAAGCGCTTCGCCACTCCGGCGGAACTTGCGAACTTCTTCGTCTTTCTATGTTCCGAGCGCGCGACCTACTCCGTCGGGTCGACCTACTTCGTCGACGGCGGCATGCTGAAGACGCTGTGAGCGCGGGTGAGGCGCGGCTCCCGCCGCGGATGTCACATTGCTGTCGTGGCGCTGTCCATCGTCTCGCCGGGCACGCGGATGTGGTTGATGACGCCGACAACCCCGGGCACCCTGCGGACGTCCGACTCGGCGCACTGCCGCTGATACGGCAGATCGACATCGCCGGACATCGTCACCCAGCCGTTTTCGACCAAAACTGCGACGCGATTGCGTGGGACCGCGAGATCCCAGTGCAACGCGTTCAGGACGTGCAGCTGTACGTCATCGCCATGGGACTGCATGTTCAACTTCCTCCTCCCCGCCGGCATTTATTCCGTCCGCGGTATTGATCCGCGACCGTGTGACGAGCCCGCCCTAGTGGGGCGATAGCGCGGCAGTTTAGCGGAAGTGAGGCGACCCCCGTCATGCGGCGGCAAATAGCAGAAAGACCGACAGAATCCCGAATTCGTGTTCACATCTGCGGGGGCGGGCCGGATGGCGCCTCCTGCAATGCGGTTTCGTCGACGCTCATGGCGTTGCCGCGCCAGACGAAATTGTCCCGCCTCCAGCCCTGGCCCCACAGCAGGGGCAGCAAAAGGTCGCGGACCATCCAGGCCAACGGGCTCCGCCAGCTGAGCGGCCAGCCGGCGACGAGAGCGAGCAGAGCCTCGATCGCGTACCAGTAGAGCGCCGCGAGGGCGGCGCTCGTCCAGGGGCTTAGGCCGAATTCCGGCGCGGCGAACGCGGCCGCGACGATCATCACGAGGCTGGTGGTGAGGATCTCCGGCGCGAACTGGAGCGGAAAGGTCGCCCGCCGAAGCCGGGCCCAGCGCAACTGCCGCGCCCACACGTCTTTCAGCTTTCGCGCGCCGAGCGGCTGCTGAAACGGCGCGCTGACGAGGTGGGCGTCCAGGCCCTGCCTGTGGATCAGCTTGGTCGATGCGGCGTCCTCGGCGATCTCGGCGCCGAGCGCCTCGATGCCGCCGCCGGCCTCGAGAATGTTGCGCCGCCACAGCATCGTCTTGCCCTGGGCGAAGCCGAAGCCGGCCGCCTCGGCCGCATATTGCCAGCGCGCTTCATAGGTGTTGAGGAAGCCGCATTCGATCTCGGCGCCGAACGATTCCGGCTGCGAGCCGATCGGCGGGGCGCAGACGATGCCGCTGTTGGGACGCCAGCGGGCGAGCAGCCGCTGGATGTAGTCTGGCGGCATCAGCACGTTGGAATCCGCGATGATCACCCACGGTCGCCGGGCCGCCTTCCAGCCCTTGACCACATTGTTGAGCTTGGGATTCGCGCTCACGCGGTCGTCGCCGATCAGGAGCCGCGCCGGGCGCTCGGGGTGAGCCGCGATCGCGCCGCGGACGAGCGGGGCGATCGGATCGTCGGCGCTCGCAAGGCAGAAGAGGATCTCGTAATCGGGATAGTCGAGGGCGAAAATCGAGCGCAGCGTCTCGCGCGAAAACGTCTCAATTCCGCAGAGCGGCTGCACGATGGACACAGGCGGCGCGTCTTTCGGCGGCGGCACATGCCCGCTTCGCCGGGCGCATCGCCGCAGGGCCAGGCCCACGCTCAGCGCATGCACTCCGCCCTCCGACAGACACACCCCGGCGGCAAAAAGGCTGATTGTCATTATGGTATTGTACTCAATTGGCGAATCGGCCGCCAGCAGTATTGCCGGTTCCGCGCGACGCTTCTATGAAAGCTCATGAATTCGCCCCCGATCGTTCGTTTTGCTCCTTCGCCGTCAGGGCGCATTCACATCGGAAACGCCCGCACAGCCCTGCTCAACTGGCTCTTCACCCGCCGCAACCGGGGGAAGTTCATTCTGCGGTTCGACGACACCGATTTCGAACGATCGAGAGCCGAATACGCCGAATCGATCGAACAGGATCTCGCCTGGCTGGGCGTCAAACCCGATTGCGTGCGCCGCCAGTCGCACCGGATGGCCTTTTACGATGCGGCGGGCGAAAAACTCAAGTCGCTCGGGCGGCTTTATCCGGCCTACGAGACGCCAGAGGAGCTCGACCGCCGCCGCAAGCGCCAGCAGGGGCTCGGCCGTCCGCCGGTCTACGACCGCGCCGCGCTGCGTCTCACCGAGGCCGACCGCGCGGCGCTGGAGGCTGCCGGCCGCAAGCCGCACTGGCGGTTTCGCCTCGATCCGGGAACAGTCCGCTGGACGGACATTGTGCGTGGCGAGAGCCAAATTGATTGCGGTTCGCTCTCCGACCCGGTGCTGCGTCGGGAGGACGGAACCTATCTCTACACGCTGCCCTCGGTGGTCGACGACATCGAGTTCGGAGTCACGCACGTGATCCGCGGCGAGGATCATGTCACGAACACGGCGGTGCAGATCCAGCTGTTCGAAGCGCTCGCGGGCAGCGTCCCCGAGTTCGGCCATCACAACCTTCTGACCGACGCGTCCGGCGAGGGCCTGTCCAAGCGCACGGGCGCCCTGTCGATTGCGTCGCTGCGCGAAAAAGGGGTGGAGCCGCTCGCGGTCGCCGCGCTTGCGGTTCTGGTCGGCTCGGCCGAGGCGGTGCGGCCGGTCGCTTCGCTTGACGAGCTCGCGGGACTGGTCGATCTCGCCGGTCTGTCGCGTGGCGCGGCCCGTTTCGACGAAGCCGAACTCGACGCGCTGTCCGCCCGCACCTTGCACGCTGCGCCCTACGCCGCGGTCGCCGACCGGCTCGCGGCCCTCGGGGTCGCCGGCCCGAGGGCGGAGGCGTTCTGGCTCGCGGTGCGCGGCAACGTCGCCCAGCTCGCCGACGTGTCGGAGTGGCGCGCGGTGGTCGAGGGCGACGTCGCGCCGGTCGTCCTGGATCGCGCCTATCTCGACCTCGCCGCCAAGCGTCTGCCCGAAGGCGACTGGGACGCATCGACCTGGGGCGAATGGACAAAGGCTCTCAGGGCCGAGACGGGCCGCAAGGGCCGGGACCTTTATCACCCGCTGCGGCTGGCGCTGATGGGGCGCGAATCCGGGCCGGAGCTGGCGGCGCTCCTGCCCCTGATCGGACGGGCTAGAGCGATGGCCCGACTATCCGCACCTTCGTCTTGACGCCGTCGGGGCCGGTTTCGGTGACCGTCTGGCCCTGGGTCGTGTTGTAGAACGTTCCCGACTGGGCGGCGTCGCCGGCGATGCCCGAGGCTTCGCGGCTGACCGTCGCCGCGGCGGCGCTCAGCGCCGTGTCCTCGCCGGTAGGGCTGAGACCCTGCCCCGCGCCGGTCAGGCTGGGGTCGCTGGTCGCGGGCGCCGGCGTGGCCGCGGCGGGCGTCTGCGCGCCCGGCTTGCCGTTCTTGCCCGCCTTCGTCTTCGGGTCGGCGGAAACCTTGGCGATGATCGGGCGCGACATTTCGATCGACTTTTCCGGCGTGACCAGAATGTCGCGCGCCTCGTGGCCGTACTTGGCTTCGGCCGCGGCCAGGGCCTGCGCCCAGCTCTCGCCCTTGCGGCGGCACGAGCAGGTCGCGTCGTAGGACTGCTGGAACTTGAGCGCGTTCGGCATGTCGACGTAGCGCTCGCCGGTGATCGACACCGCCTGCTCGATCGTCCCGCCGAATGGGAACGAGTAGAGCTGTACGTCGGCGTTGGGGCAGAGCGACCGGCAGACGTCCTCGAGACGACCCCCCGCGCCGGAATAAGAGACGGGGAAGAAGCCGCCGTCGCAGGTGCGCACGCACACGGCGTAGGAGCCGGCCGACACGTTGGCGCCCTTCTTCTCGTTCTCGATCGACTTCTCGAGATTTTGCTGCTGCTCGTCTGGCGACAGCGTCTCCGGATTGATCGGCTCGGACGGTTCCGGCTGCCTCGCGCCCCCTCCGAACAAGGCCTGGAAAATGTTGCCCGGCTGAGGGGCGTTGGCGCACTCGGAATTGTAGCGGGCGACGAGGTCCTCGCGGCCCCCGCCGGAGCGGGCTTCGAGGTCCGAGAGGCCGGACCGCATGCGGGCGATCTGGCCCCTAATCTCGCCGCACTGGGGCGGCGGATCAGAACCGAAGAACAGGAACTTCTGGTTGTTGCACCCGATGGAGTTGGCGTAGGCGCTGGTGCGGGCGAGCTCGGAGCGCTGGCGCGCTGCGGCCGCCGCCGCCTGGCCGCCCGCGCCGCCGCGCGGGGCCGATGCGATGGCCGCCCTCAGCCGAGCGCATTCGGCGCTTTCGGCGAAGGCCTGGCTCGCCGCGAACACGCCGACGAGCGCCGCCACAGCGCCGATCGCCGCCCGCAGCGTCCAGGTTTTGCGCGAGCCGCGCCGGTTCTCAGTGCCTGCCATTCCGTGCTCTACCGTCACAAATCCCGCCCCGTCCGGGTAAATCCGCCGAGGGCCCGGCGTTTAGACCCTCCGAACGCGGCGCGAACATGGCGAACGCCGGAAAGCCAGGTCGCCGTCGCGCCTCTTAAGGCCTTTCGTCGCCGCGCGCCATAGCCGCCGCGGGTATCCGCTCTTGCAACCTTTCCGGGACGCCGGACCGGCGCCCGTCACGCCCCGGCCGGCGCGCGCCGGCGGTCCGGTTTTTCGGCGCGGCCCGCGCCGTCGGAGACCTCGGCGGTGACCACCGCCAACACCTGAGAAAGATGCGCGCGCATGGCCCCGCGCGCCGCGCGAGCGTCCCGGCGACGGATCGCCTCGAGAATGCCCTCATGACCCTTGAGCGTGGCCGACCAGTTGTCGGGCAGATGGGCGCGCTCAGACAGGAGGGCGAAGACCGGGCCGTACTGCTCCTGCCAAAGCCGCTCGACGACCATGGCGAGGACCGCGTTGCCGCTCGCATAGGCGACGGCGACATGAAAGGCGAGGTCCGCCGCGTTCCAGGGGCGCCCTGCGTCGTGGTCCGCCGTCATGCGGGCGATGGCGTCCGCGGCGGCCTTGAGATCGCGCGCGGAGGCGTGCTCGGCCGCGAGCGCCGCAACCTCGCCCTCAACGATCATGCGGGCGTTCAAAATATCGGTTGGACTGTGGCCGGCGCTGATTCCGAACTGTCCGTTCGGGGCTTTCAGGACGTAGGCGCCGGACCCCGTGCGGACCTCGAGGAGGCCGGCGATTTCCAGCGCGATCATCGCCTCGCGCACCACCGGGCGGCTGACGCCGAGCAATTTCGCCAGGTCGCGTTCGGCCGGAAGCCGCTGGCCCGGCTGGAACTCGCCGCTGCGGATCATATCGCCGATCTGATCGGCGACCTGCTCGTAGAGGCGCTTGGCGTCGATCGGCTGGAATGGCATGGCGAGATCCGTCGTTTGCCGCCGCTCATGCGCCCTGCGGTGCGGAGAGATGCGCTTCGAGCGCGCCGCGGACGCCGCGCCGCTCGATCGACTCGAACGCCGCGAGCGCGAGCGCGGCGAGATTGCCGACCTTCGTCAGGTCCTCGCCCCACAGGCGCGGATCGGCGATCAGCCGCGCCGCGACCGCGCCGGCGCCGACAGTCGGCTCCAGCGCCCAGGATTCCGCCATGATCGCGAGCGCCGCCGGCTCGTCCCGGATCGGATACTCGCCCTTCTCGCGCCGTCCGACGAAGCCGTCGCCCGCCTTCACGCCCCGGTAGAACGTGAGGAGCGCGGCGAGAGAGAAGGCGATGAGCCCCGGCGCCGGCCGGCCGGCGGCGAGCGCATGCTTGACCGGAGGAAGCAACCGCACCCGCCACTTCGACACCGAGTTGAACGCGATCGAAAGGAGCTCGTGCCGGATGAACGGATTGCCGAAGCGCTCGAGAACCGAGCGGGCGTAGCCGAGGCGCTCGGTTTCGGGCAGCGGCACTGAGGGCGCGAGCTCCTCAAACGCGACCTCGCTGACGACGCGCTGAAACAGCGGGTCCTCGACCATCTCGAAAACGGTGTCGAGCCCGGCGAGGAAGGCGGCGAGCGCGGTTGCGGTATGGGTTCCGTTCAAGAGCCGCACCTTCCGCTCGCGATAAGGGCGGATGTCGTTTGTCCAGACGACGTTCGCGCCGGCTTCAGCGAGCGGCAGCGCTTCGGCGACGTCGGCCGGCGCCTCGATCACCCACAGGTGGAAAGGCTCCGCGACGATCGCGAGCGGATCGCGATAGCCCCATTCCGCAAACAGGCTTTCCGCCTCGTCCCTTGGAAATCCCGGCACGATCCGGTCGACCAGCGTGTCGAAGAATCGGCATTTTTCGCCGATCCACGCCACCGCGGCCTCGTCGAAGCCCCAGCGGCGCGCATGCTCGAGCACGATGCGCCTCAGCGTCGCGCCGTTGTCCTCGATGAGCTCGCAAGGGAGAATGATGAGCGGCGGCGCGTCGAGTCCTCCGAGCGCGTCGAACCGCGCCTTGAGAAGTGCCGTGACCTTGGCCGGGAAGCTCACGGGGCAGACGCCTGGATCGTAGGCTTCGGCGACGTCGACGATCCCGGCCTCCGTGGTGTTGGAAACGAGGAACTTCAGCGCCGGCGAGGCGGCGACGGACGTGGTTTCGCGCCACTGCGCATATGGGTCGAGGACCGTCTGGACCGTCGTAACGACGCGGCGCTCCAACACCTCCGCCCCGCCTTCCCGGCCGCGCAGCAGCACGGTGTAGAGACCGTCCTGGGCGGCAAGCGGCGGCGGGCGGTCATGGCGGCGCGGCGCGGCGACCGCGACGCCGCCGCGATAGACGCCCTGTTCGTTGGCGACGTCGACCATCCAGTCGACAAAGGCCCGCATGAAGACGCCCTCGCCGATCTGGAGAATCTCGACGGGGCGCGGGCCAGGCGGCGCATGGGGCGCCGCGACGGCGCCGCTTGCGAGCGCTGCGCGGTTGAGAACGTTCATCGCGAGGCCCTCCTTCAAGACGCGCCCTCAGAGCTTGTAAGCCGCCTTCGCGAGACGATAGGCGAGGTCGTGCGCGACCTCGAAGGCCTCGTCCAGCTCCAACCGGTGCTCGGCCACGAGCCTCGCGAGATAGACGCAATCGACGCGGCGGGCGACGTCGTGGCGCGCCGGGATCGACAGGAACGCGCGCGTGTCGTCGTTGAAGCCGACGGTGTTGTAGAAGCCGGCCGTCTCGGTCACCGTCTCGCGATAGCGGATCATGCCCTCCGGACTGTCGAAGAACCACCAGGGGGGCCCAAGCTTCAGCGCCGGATAGTGTCCGGCGAGCGGCGCAAGCTCGCGCGAATAGGCGGTCTCGTCGAGGGTGAAGAGGATGACGGTCAGCCGGCGTTCGTTGCCGAGCCGGTCGAGGAGCGGCTTGAGGGCGTAGACGTAGTCGGTCGGGGTAGGAATGTCGGCGCCCTTGTCCCGGCCGAAAGTCTTAAAGAGCCACGGATTGTGGTCGCGCGCGGAGCCGGGGTGGATCTGCATGACGAGCCCGTCGGCGAGGCTCATCTTCGCCATTTCGGTCAGCATCTGGGCGCGAAAAGTCTCGGCGTCGGCGGCCGAGGCGGCGCCTGAGCGAACGCTGCCGTAGAGGGCGGCCGCATCCTCGGCCGAAAGGTCGGCCGTACGGGCGGTCGGATGGCCGTGGTCGGTCGAAGTGCATCCCACCGACTTGAAATAGGCGCGGCGCTCGGCGAGCGCGGCGAGATAGTCTTCGAAGGTCGAAAGATTGCGGTTGGTGATCCGTCCGAGGGCCGCGAGATTCTCTCGAAAGCCCGGAAAGGCGGGGTCGACGACCGGATCGGGACGGAAGGCGGTCAGCACCCGGCCGCCCCACCCGCTCGCCTTGACCGCCCGGTGCCATTTGAGGTCGTCGAGCGGGCTTTCGGTCGTCGTCAGCGCCTCGATGTTGAAGCGCTCGAACAGGGCGCGCGGACGGAATTCCGGCCGCTCCAGGCAGGCGGCGATGTGGTCGTAAACGCGGTCAGCGCTCTCGGCCGTCAGACGCTCCCGGATACCAAAAGCCTCGGTGAAGGCATGGTTCAGCCACAGCCACGACGGCGTGCCGCGGAAGAGGCGGAAGTTCTCGGCGAAGATGCGCCAGATCTTTCGCGGGTCGGTCTCGACCGGGCCGCCGTCGACGCGCGCCACGCCGACCTCTTCGGGGCGCACGCCCTGGCTGTAGAGCATGCGGTGGACATAGTGGTCCGGGACGATGAAGAGACGAGCCGGGTCCGGGAAGGGCGCGTCCTCGGCGAACCAGCGCGGATCGGTGTGGCCGTGCGGACTGACGATCGGCAGGGCCGCGACCGAGGCGTAGAGTTTTCGCGCGACGTCGCGGGTCGCCGGGTCCGCCGGAAAAAGCCTGTCGGGATGGAGGGCGAAGGGCTGTGCCTGAACGGTCATGGCGTCATTCCTTCAGAGAAAAGGGGGCGCCTTGCGGCGCTCCGGGACTCGACATTTGCGCAAACTGGTCTAAGGGTCAAGTGGTCAGGCCAATCAGAGCGGATCGTCAGCAGCGAGGCGAGAGTATGAACTCGGGAGGAACCCTCAGGTGGAAGATGCTGGCGCTGATGCTCGCCGGCACCGTCGTGATTTACGTCGACCGAAACGTCCTCGGCGTTCTGGCGCCGATCCTCAAGAAGGAGCTCAACTTCACGACGGAGCAATATTCCTATGTCGTGTCGTCGTTCCAGATCGTCTACTCCTTCTCCCAGCCGGTGGCAGGCTATCTCACCGACCTGATCGGACCACGTCTCGGCTATGCGGTCGCAGCGTTCGTCTGGGGGTTGGCCGCCGCGCTGCACGCTCTGTCGACCGGATGGGTGTCGATGGCCGGCTTCCGCGCGCTTCTCGGAGTCAGCGAAGCCGTCGCGATCCCGACCGGGACGAAAATGTCCACCATCTGGTTCCCCTCCAAGGAGCGTTCGATCGCGACGGGCTGGTTCAACTCCGGCTCCTCCATCGGGTCGATGATCACGCCGCCCCTGGTGATCTGGATCGCGGCCGCATACGGCTGGCGGCCCGCGTTCTTTCTCACTGGCGGGCTCGGGATCCTCCTCTCGATCGTCTGGTTCTGGCTCTATCGGGACCCAGAAGTCCACCCGCTTCTCTCGGCCGCGGAGCGGGCCTACATCGAAGCCGGCCGCACGCCGACGCCGGAGGTCAAGCCCAGCTTCCGCGCGGTGCTGTCGCGGACGAAGTTCTACGGCGTCGTCATCGCGCGCTTTCTGACCGAGCCTGCGTGGCAGACTTTCGCCTTCTGGATTCCGCTTTACATGGTCAGCGTGCGTGGCATGGACATCAAGCAGTTCGCGCTGTTCGCGTGGCTGCCGTTTTTGTTCTCGGACCTCGGCTGCCTGGTCGGCGGCTATCTCGCGCCGGTGTTCCATAGCCGCTTCGGCCTCAAGCTGGTGAATGCGCGTCTTTCGGTGATCAGCCTCGGCGCGCTTTTCATGGTCGGGCCGGCGCTGATCAGTTTCGCGGCGAACCCGATCGTCGCGATCCTCTGCTTCTCCCTCGGCGGCTTCGCCCATCAGATGCTGTCGAGCATGATGTACGCGCTGATGGGCGACGTGGTGGAGACCGCCGATGTCGCGACCGCCACCGGAATCGCCGGCATGTTCGGCTATCTGGGCGGCGCCCTCTTCACCCTCACCGTCGGCGCGCTGGCGACGACGATCGGCTACGAGCCGCTGTTTGCGCTCCTGTTCCTGTTCGACGTCGTGGCCGCGCTCGTCCTTTGGGCGTTCATCGGCGAGCGCGCCGCCCGCCCGGTGACGCAGCCCGCCCAGTGACGCGCCGGACGAGCCGCCTTCATCGCGATTTGACGCCGGCGTTCGCGATGCTATTTGAGCCGATGGAGACGCTTCGCGAGCGCTCTTAAGGGCGATCGCGGCTGACGCGGTCAACGACCAACGACCGCGTCGACGAAGCGCCGCGGCGGAGGCAAGGAGGACGACCATGTCAAAGACAATCGAAGCGATTTCGGGGACTGTCACCGGCAACGATCAGCAAGTCGGCTTCCGGGCGATGATCATGAAGCAGGCGATCGAATGGAACCTCGCCGGTTACGCGAAAAACCTGCCCAACGACGTCGTCAGCTTCGTGCTTCAGGGCGACGCGAAGCGATTGCCCGACGCGGTCGCGGCGATTGAGGCCGGAACGAAGAGGTCTTCGGATATCAAGGTCAGCACGTCGCCGGGAAAGGTCGACCCGGCTCTCAAGGCCTTTACGATTGACGCCTGGACGTCGACGACCCGGAACATCACCAACCCTTACGATCTCGTCTTCAGGCTGCGGACCGACGATTCGAAACTCGGTCCGGCGGACGTCAAGACCGTCTGGCATGGCATTTTGGCGTCGACGCTGAGCGGCGACGATCTGAAGAAGCTCAGGCCCGACGACTGAAGGGTCCACGCGCCCGGGCGCTCCGGGCGCGAAGATCGCCAAAAGCTTCCGTTGGCGAACCGCGTTCGCCTTACGGTTTGGTTTGCGAGGCGCCGGGCGTGACCGGCTGAGAGCCGCCCGTCGATTTCGGACCTGGCGTGGCGCCCGCGCTGTTGGGGCTCGCATTGGCGGAGGAGCTGTTCTCTTCCGTGATCGCCGTCACCGAATCGGGGTTGACGACCATCATCACGGGATTGCCGGACGAATCCTTGGCGCGCACCAGGAACGATGACGGCATGATGTGGATGTCGGTGAAGCCGGCCTTCATGAGGTCGTCGCGCATTTTCTGCACGGCACGCTGAGCTCTGCCGGGCGCAGCGTTCGGCCCGTTCATGGAATTTTGCTGGACGCCGGTGGCGGTCTGGCCGCTCGCCGCGGGGTTGTCGTTCGAACCGGCTTCGGCCGCGAACGCCGGAGCGGCGATGCCGCCGGCCAACAGGACCGCGCAAACAAACTGGGAAAGGCCTTTCATGGGGGTCTCCATAGCAGGACGCCGCCCAGCCGCAGAGCCAACCTCCGACCGATGCTTCGGTTCCGGCCTTACGAAAAGTTTAGAGCGACGTGAAGGTTGCGCTCATGCCGGAACTATAACGGCAGCCCGCCCGTTGGGCGCGCGACCGATACGACATCAGATGGGGCCGGAGTCCTCGGCCGCGTGGACGAGGCGAAGCTCAGCCCGCTGCATTGGAAGATCATGTTCGTCTCGGGCGTGATCGCGCCGCCGCGCTCCTCGAGCGCGGCGGCAGGAACGGGCGAGGGTTGCGCGCTACCCCGCCACCTTGGAGAAATCCGCCACCGCGTGGACGGCGTCGCGCAATTCGCTGAGCAGCCGCAGGCGGTTCATTCGCAGCGCGGGGTCGTCGGCGTTGACGGTGACGTCGAGGAAGAACGCGTCGACGGGCGCGCGGAGCGACGCGAGCGGCCGCATCGCGCCCTCGAAATCCTCGCGCCCGATCCGCTCGCGCGCCGCGGCGCCGGCGGCGGCGAGCGCGTCGGCGAGGTCGCGTTCGGCGGGGAGCGCGAGCTTCGCCGGATCATGCGAACCTGCAAAGGCGCCGGCGCCGTCCTTTTTCTCCTCGGCCCTGAGAATGTTGGCGGCGCGGCGGTAGCCGGCGAGCAGGTTCTTGCCGTCCTCCGTGTCCAGAAGCCGCCCCAGCGCCTCGACGCGCCAGACGATGGTCAAGAGATCGTCCTGGCCCGGCAGGGCGAATACCGCGTCGATGAGATCGTAGCGCGCGCCCTTGTCGCGCAGATAGACTTTCAGCCGGTCGGCCAAGAAGTCGAGAAGGCTTCGCGTGATTGCGGCGAGCCGCGCGTCGTCGGGAATTTGCGCCCGGCGCGCGCCGCGCGAAACGGCGCCGACGATCTCGTCGAACTCCGGGCCCTTGGGGAAGCCGCGCTTCGAGAGCGACTGAACGACGGCGCCCGCCTCGTCCTCGCGGGCGAACTCCACGTCGAGCAGCGCCCCCCAGATCGCGGCGTTGAGTGGTCCGGTCAGCGGCAGGCGCAGCCCGTTCTCGATCACGATGCGGATGACCCCGAGCGCGGCGCGCCTCAGCGCGAACGGGTCCTTGCTGCCGGTCGGCTTCTCGTCGATCGCCCAGAACCCTCCGAGCGTGTCGAGTTTGTCGGCGAGCGCGACCGCGATCGACACGGGAGACGTCGGAATCCGGTCGCTCGGCCCCTGCGGCTTGTAATGCTCCTCGATGGCGTCCGCGACGCTCGCCTCCTCGCCCTGCTGGGTCGCGTAATAGCGGCCCATCAGGCCCTGCAGCTCGGGGAACTCGCCGACCATCTCGGTGACGAGGTCGGCCTTGGCGAGCCGCGCGGCGCGGGCGGCGAGTTCGACGTCGGCGCCGACCTGCGGGGCCAACTCGCGCGCCAGCGATTCGATGCGTTCGATTCGGTCCGCCTGCGTGCCGAGCTTTTCGTGGAAGACGATTCCGAGCGCCTCGAGCTTGGCGAACCGCTGATCGAGCGGTTTTGTGGCCTTGTCCTTGTAGTCGGGCAGGTCATGCAAGTCGGTGAGCCAGAAGTGGCGGGCGTCGGAAAGCCGCGCGCGCACGACGCGGGCGTTGCCTGCGGCGATCGCCGCGCCGCCGTCGCGGGCGATCAGGTTCGCGACGAGGATGAATCGGTTGGCGAGACGGCCGTCCGCGCTGCGAAGCACGAAACACTTCTGGTTGGCGCGGATCGTGGCGCGAATGACCTCCGGCGGGATGTCCAGAAAATTGTCCTCGAACTCGCCCATGAGGACGACCGGCCATTCGACGAGCCCCGCGACCTCCTCCAGGAGGCCGTCGTCCTCGACGAACGTCAGCCCCTGTGCGAAGGCGAGATTCTTAGCGTCCTCGCGAATGATCGCCTTGCGCCGATCGGCGTCGAGCACGACCTTGGCCTTTTGCAGCGCGTCGACATAGTCGTCGTAGCGGCGGACGTCGATCGGCTCCGGCGCCATGAAGCGGTGGCCCCAGGTGAACTCGCCCGCTTCGATCCCGTCGACGGCGAAGGGCACGACCTCCGCGGCGTCGTGCGGGGTCGTGAGCGTGCACAGGATTCCGCGCAAGGGGCGCACCCAGCGCAAGGCGTCGGGCCTTGTCGAGGCGTTGCCCCAGCGCATCGACTTCGGCCAGGGGAAAGCGCGCACGACCGAGGGGATGATCTCGGTGAGCGCCTCGCTCGTCGAGCGGCCCGGCTTCTCGATCGACGCGACATAGAACTCGCCCTTCTTCGAGTCCTTCTCGATCGTGGCGTCCTCGATGCGCGCGAGCCCGGCGCTCTTCAAAAAACCCTGGATCGCCGCCTCCGGCGCGCCAACGCGGGGCCCTTTTCGCTCCTCGCGCAACGTCGGCTGGGCGGCGGGGAGGCCCACGACATGCAGCGCAAGCCGGCGCGGCGTCACGAACGCCTGCGCGCCCTCATAAGTCAGGCTGCGGTCGACGAGCTCGTTGGTGATGAGCCGCTTCAAATCCTCCGCCGCCTGCCGCTGCATGCGGGCGGGGATTTCTTCGGAAAAGAGTTCGAGGAGCAGGTCGGGCATTGGATCGGCCTAGAATTATGGAGTTGCGCGGTTGGCTGGCCCTCACCCCGGCCCTC
Organism: Roseiarcus sp.; assembly: GCF_052145395.1. Taxonomy (NCBI): domain Bacteria; kingdom Pseudomonadati; phylum Pseudomonadota; class Alphaproteobacteria; order Hyphomicrobiales; family Roseiarcaceae; genus Roseiarcus; species Roseiarcus sp. The sequence goes on along the minus strand of NZ_JBKQOT010000045.1, from coordinate 11,588 downwards.
TCCCCGAGGGAGAGGGGGCGCCCCTTCTCCCTCGGGGAGAAGGTGGCCCGAAGGGCCGGATGAGGGCTAGCCCGCCCCGCCTCCCGCGGTCTTCAGCCAAGCGGCGCCGCAGGCCTTGGCGAGCTCGCGGACCCTCAAGATGTAGCTCTGCCGCTCGGTGACCGAGATGACGCCGCGCGCGTCGAGGAGGTTGAAGGCGTGGCTCGCCTTGATGCACTGGTCATAGGCGGGCAGGGCCAAGAGGTGGCGGTCGCCGTCGGCGCCGCGTTCGATGAGCGACCGGCACTCCGCCTCGGCGTCCTTGAAGTGCTGGAACAAGATGGCGGTGTCGGCGTGCTCGAAGTTGAAGCGGGAGTATTCCTGCTCGGCCTGCTTGAACACGTCGCCGTAAGTCACCCGCGCCTCGCTGTCCCGGCCGTTGAAATTGAGGTCGTAAACGTTCTCGACGCCCTGCACGTACATGGCGAGGCGCTCGAGTCCGTAGGTCAGCTCGCCGGAGACCGGCGCGCATTCGAACCCCGCGACCTGCTGGAAATAGGTGAACTGCGACACTTCCATCCCGTCGCACCAGCACTCCCACCCCAGGCCCCAGGCGCCGAGAGTCGGGCTCTCCCAGTCGTCCTCGACGAAGCGGACGTCGTGGAGGCCCATGTCGATCCCGATCGTGCGGAGCGAATCGAGGTAGAGCTCCTGCAGGTTCTCGGGCGAAGGCTTCAGGATGACCTGATACTGGTAGTAGTGCTGCAGTCGGTTGGGATTTTCGCCGTAGCGTCCGTCCTTCGGGCGGCGCGAGGGCTGCACATAGGCGGCGCTCCAGGCTTTCGGCCCGAGCGAGCGCAGCGTGGTCGCAGGATGGAAGGTGCCGGCGCCAACCTCCATGTCGTAGGGCTGCAAAATGACGCAGCCCTGCCGCGCCCAGAAATCCTGCAGCGTCAGGATCAGCCCCTGGAAGGATTTTGACGGATCGAGCGAAGGGTCGGGCATGTCCGGCGGATTCCGTGATTTGCGGGCGCGGACCCTAGAGACGCGGGCGTGCCGGGTCAACGGCGGCTGGAGCCCTACAGAGCGCTGCACGTTGCCTCCCGGCCCGTCTGCCGCTAAAGCGGGCGGGACGTCACAAAAAGGCAATGTTCATGCGTCCTTCCAAACGCGCCCCCGACGAGATGCGCAAGGTCAGCTTCGAGCGCAGGGCGGCACGCTACGCCGAGGGCTCGTGCCTCGTGCGCGTCGGCGACACTCATGTGCTGTGCGCGGCGTCGCTCGAGGACAAGCCGCCGCCGTGGCTGCGTGGCCAAGGGAGGGGCTGGGTGACGGCGGAATACGCCATGCTGCCGCGCGCCACCCTGACTCGCAGCAAGCGCGAATCGTCCTCCGGCCGCGTCTCGGGCCGCACGCAAGAAATCCAGCGGCTGATCGGCCGCTCGCTGCGCGCCGTGGTCGACCTCACGAGGCTCGGCGAGCGGCAGATCACGATCGACTGCGACGTACTGCAGGCTGACGGCGGCACCCGCACCGCCTCGATCACCGGCGCCTGGATCGCGCTGCGCGACTGCATCGAGTGGATGGTGCAACGCTCGATCTTGAAGGAGAGCGTGCTCAAGGACCATGTCGCCGCCGTTTCCTGCGGCGTGGTCGGCGGCGAGGCGGTGATCGACCTCGACTACGCCGAAGATTCGACCGCCCAAACCGACGCCAATTTCGTCATCACCGGCTCGGGCGGCCTCGTGGAGGTCCAGGGTTCCGCGGAGGGCGCCCCGTTCAGCGAGCGGGAGCTTCTGAAGATGCTGGCGCTGGCGCGCGGCGGCGTGAGCCAGCTCGTCGCCCTGCAGAAGGCGGCGCTCGGCTGAGACCGATCGCGCTCAAATGCAATACGCGTCCGGATCTGGAGGTTCGTCCAGAGGGCGGACAGGCGGCCTTCCCGCACTCGAATTCTGCAGCCGTAACTCTTCACTATGAGTATCGAAACGTGACGCGAAATTTTTGGGGAATTGAGCGCATATCGCGTAATGAGGCGCTTTGCTGCCCTCGTGATAGCGTTTAGCAACCGGCCTCAATGCTCCCCTCCGACGACTTCCTCCGGCGTCCGCCGCAGTGCGCTTCCGTTGAACGCTTAAGGCTGGAAACACTCGTGTTCGCACACGACCTCATGGAGACGGCGCTAAGCCGTCTTTATGCAACCGGGCATGAATTCGATGTCAACAATAATGCCCAGCGTTTGGCCATGTTCATCGACGCCTGGACGATTGTCGATCAGGTCCACGTCGTGCGCCGAGTCTTGCTTTCTCTGACTGGAGATGATCGGAAGGCTGATACGCAGGCGTTTATCGACGGCTTCTCTGCTGCGCGTATGATGCGCAACAGGATGGATCACCTGAACCAGAATTTGCCCAACCGCGCCAAGGTTATCGGGCGCACAAACGCGCTATTTGGAACGCTGAGCTTTTTTAGGCCCCACGCCGATCGCTGGGAGCAGGGTTTGCGGGAAGACGAGATCAAAGGGGATCTCTTTTTCGTCAATGCAGGCTCAACGCCCCGCGAATTGGTTGGGGGCATCGCGTTCTACGATCTCGATATCCACTACCGATATGCTCATTTAAGCTGGAGGCGTTCGACCTAAGCCTGTTCATTGAACGAGCTGTATTGCAATTACGCAGCCTGCTCAGGCGTATGTCGGATGACATCAAGAGTAATTTCGAAGGGAAGGTCGATGAACTCGTAACAACGTCCAGCAGTACCCGAGAAGTGTTGATGCGGCCCGGGGCCTCCGGGGATAGCGTGATCCGGATGGACGTCGGTTTAAATGTCGAGCTGCCGAGCGCTTCGTTTGATCTACCTAAGATTGCCGAATAAGACTGACTTTGAACAGATGGCAACTCTAAGCGTGAGCCAGCTCGTCGCCCTGCAGAAGGCGGCGCTCGGGTAGAAGTCTGTTCGAGCGGCGCGTGTCTGCTCGTCCCGCTTCGACGCTCAGGCCCCCGCCAGCGCGGCGGCGAGCGCCCGGCCTTCCCGGAGCGCCGCGAGGTTGAGGTCAGCGAATTTCGGCGGCGTCTCCAGCCGCACCGCCTGCTCGAGAACCTCGTCGGCGACCAGCCGGCCAAGGCGGGCGAGCGCGCCGAGCGCCACGACATTGGCGATGCGGGGACTGCCGGCCTCGACCGCCCGGGCGGCGATCGGCAGGACGTAGAGATCGAAGCCAGCCTTCGGCGGGTCGGGCGCGAGCCGCTCGTCGACGATCAAGAGCGCGCCCGGCTTGATCAGCGACAGTGAGCGGTCGAGGCCGACCTGGGAGAGCGCGGCGACCATGTCGAGTTGCGTCGCGAGCGGATAGTCGCCGGAATCGTCGGAGACCACGAGGTCCGAGTAGCAGAAGCCCCCGCGCGACGTCGGCTCGTAGCTCTGCGACTGCGCCGCGCGCTTGCCCTCGAGCGCGAGCGCGCGAAAGAGAATGTGCATGCCGGTGATGAGCCCCTGCCCGCCGCTGCCGGCGAGGCGGATTTCGGAACGGTGAGCGCCTAGGGCGTGGACGGTCATGCCTTGGCCTTTGCTTTCGCCCGCTCGGCCGCCGCGCGCTCGCGATAGACCTTTCCGTATTCCGGGCGGTCGCGCTCAACGAGGATTCCGGCGCGCAGGCGATTGGGCCGGAACGGCTCGTCGGCTACGTTGCCGAACGCCTCGGGGCGCATGTCGCTCTTCTGCGACAGGATCATTTCTGGTGACTCGCCGAGATCGTTCTTGCGCCCGTAGATCTCGGTGCAGTCCGACATGACCTCGATGAACGAGAAACCCTCGTGGGCGAGGCCCGCCTTGATCACGTTCTTCAGCGCCGGCGCCTGGCGCGTCACCTCGCGTCCGACGAAGCTGGCGCCGGCCGCGTCGGCGAGGCGACAGGCGTCGAAGGTCGGCTCGGCGTTGCCGTGCGGCGTGGTGGTGGTGAGCCGGTCGATCGCGGTCGTCGGCGACACCTGCCCGCCGGTCATGCCGTAGACCTCGTTGTTGAGCATCAGGCAGGTGAGGTCGAGATTGCGGCGGCAGGCGTGGATGAGGTGGTTGCCGCCGATCGCGAGGCAATCGCCGTCGCCGGTGATGACGACTACCTTGAGGTCGGGCCGGGCGAGCTTCAGGCCGGTCGCGAAGGCGAGCGGGCGGCCGTGGGTCGTGTGGAAGGTGTTGGCGTCGATATAGGCGCCGACCCGGCCCGAGCAGCCGATCCCGGAGACCACCGCCAGCCGGTTCTTGTCGATAGCGAGCTCGTGCACGGCCCACAAGAGGCACCGCAGCGCGATCCCGTGCCCGCAGCCGGGACACATGAAGTGCGGCATCATCTGAAGCCGCAAGTAGTCCTTGATGTCGAACGGCGTTCGCACCGCCTCGTTCATGCGGCGATCTCCCGGACTCGTCGGGCGATGTCGGCGGGCGCGATCGGCTCGCCGTCGATGCGGTTGAGGCGCGCGACCCTTTCGCGCCCGAGAATCCGCTCGACTTCGAGCGCGAGCTGGCCGGCGTTCATCTCGGGAACGAGCACGCGCTTGGCCTTCGCCGCGGCCTCGCTGAGCGCCTCCTCAGGGAAGGGCCACAGCGTGACGGGCCGGAACAGGCCGGCCCGTACGCCGGCGCTGCGCAAGTCCTGCGCGGCGCGACGCGCTGCCCGCGCGACGATGCCGACCGTGACGATGACGACGTCGGCGTCCTCGGTTTCGAACCTCTCGATCCGCTCGATGCGGTCCCGGTTAATTGTGATCTTGTCGAGAAGGCGCTGCGTCGCCTTCGCCACGAGGTCCGGCTTCTGGGTCGGAAAGCCGTCGGGCATGTGAGTGAGGCCGGTCACATGGACGCGATGCCCGTCGCCCGGCCGCGCCATGACGGGCACCAGATCGTCCGTTTCGGCGTAGGGCAGAAAGCTCGCTTCGTCCCCACGCGCCCATTTGCGCGTCACCGTCGCCACCGTGCGGCGCTGCGGCAGGACGACGGACTCCAGAAGATGCGCGATCACCTCGTCGTAGAGCACGACGACCGGCGTGCGCAATTCCTCCGCCAGGTTGAAGGCGCGGATCGTCTCGTCGTAGATCTCCTGCACCGAGGCGGGCGCGACGACGATGATCGGATGGTCGCCGTGCGTTCCCCAGCGCGCCTGCATGATGTCGCCCTGCGAGGGCCTTGTCGGCATGCCGGTCGACGGGCCGCCGCGCATGACGTTGACAATGACGCAAGGGGTCTCGGTCATTGCGGCGAATCCGAGATTCTCCTGCATGAGCGAGAAGCCGGGGCCGCTGGTCGCGGTCATCGCCTTGACGCCCCCGAGCGAGGCGCCGATCACCGCCGCGAGCGAGCCGATCTCGTCTTCCATCTGCACAAACACGCCGTCGGCGCGCGGCAGCTCGCGCGACATCTGCTCGGCGATCTCGGAGGAGGGCGTGATCGGATAGCCGGCGAAGAACCGGCAGCCCGCCGCGATGGCGCCGAGCGCGCAGGCGCGGTTGCCGTGCAGCGAGGCGAGCGAGGGGGTTGTCATCGTGAGGCCGTCACCGGTTGATGAACGATCGTGCGGACCTCGATCGCGAAGTCGGGGCAGAGCCATTCGCACACGCGGCAGCCGGTGCACGCCTCCGGTTCTGTAAGGTATGCGACCTGAAGGTCATTGAGCGCGAGGCAGCGTTCGGGGCAGAGTTTTACGCAGATGTCGCAGCCCTTGCACCACGCGGCGTTGATGTCGAGCTTGACCGACACCTCTGGCTGGTCCGCGTGGGTAACGCGCGTGCCGAAGTCGGCGTCGAACCGCAGCGACGGGTCGCTGCGCGCCGCCTCCGCCCAGACGCGGCCCGCCTCGAACGCCTCGAGATTGATCGCTCGCGATTCTTGCGGCGTCAGCGTCTCGAGCACCGCAAGCCAGTCGGCGACGGATACGTCCATCGAGGTCGAGAGCACGCCGAGCAGCACGGTGTTGGCCGCGCGCGGCTCGCCGAGCCCCGAGGCGATCGCGGTCGCGTCGAGCGCAAAACCTTCGCCCACTTTCTCCAGCACCTCAGCTGGGGTTTCCCGCGCGTAAGCCATCGGCGCGCCGTGCCGGCGCGAGCGGCAGGCGAAAGGCGGCACGATGCGGCGCGTGTCGGCGATGAAGACGCCGGTTTCCGGGCGCAGGTACTCGAGCCAGCGCAGGCCCTCGGCCCACTCGAGCGCGATCAGCGCGTCCGCGTCGCCCCTGGCGATGGTCGGCGACCAGACTTCTTCGCCGAAGCGCACGTGGCTGAACACCACGCCGCCGCGCTTGGCCATGCCGTGCACTTCGCTCTGCTTGACCTCGAGGCCCTGCTTCTGGCCGATCAAGGCCAGCGCCTTCGAGATCATCAGGACGCCCTGGCCGCCGACGCCGACGATCATCACGTTCAGCGAGCGAGTCGAGTCCACGGCTTTCGGCGCCTCCATGCGCGGCCCGGCGCTCATGCGGCGACCATCGGCTGGATGCAGTCGGTCGGGCAGACCTGGGCGCACAGCGTGCAGCCGATGCAGGCGGCGGCGTCGATCTGCACCTTGTGCCGGCCGTCATAGAGCGCGTCCGACCAGATCAACGCCGGGCAGCCGAGATTCATGCACGACTGGCAGGCGACGCAGCCGCCCTCGGCCACCGCGAGCGAGGGTCCCTTGATCTTGACCGGATCGAGCACGCACGGCCGCTCGGAGATGACGACCGAGACCCCCTTGTGCACAATCGCCTCGCGCAAGGTCTGGTACATGTGGCCGATGTCGTAAGGGTCGACCCGGCGGATCCAGGCAACCCCGACGGCTCGGCAGATCGCCTCGTAGTCGACCTTCGGCGCCGGCTCGCCGCGTAAGGTTCGCCCCGTGCCCGGGTGGTCCTGCCCCCCGGTCATGGCGGTGATGGCGTTGTCGAGAATGACGACCGTGATGTTCGCCTGGTTGTAGACCGCGTCGATCAGCGGCGCGATGCCGGAATGGAGGAAGGTCGAATCGCCGATGGTGGCGACGATCGGCTTCTTCTCGCCCGCCGCCGCCATGCCGACCGCGTTGCCGATGCTCGCGCCCATGCAGACGGTGGTGTCGATCGAGCGCAAGGGCTCGACGGCGGCCAGCGTATAGCAGCCGATGTCGCCCGCGACCCGCGCGTCGAGCCCGCGCAACGCGAGATAGGCGCCCGTGTGGGGGCAGCCGGCGCAGAGCACCGGCGGGCGCGCCATCGGCTCGATGCCGAGCGAGACGGGCGCGGGCGGCGCCTCGGCGAGGCCCGCGGCGGCGAGGCCGGCGCGCACGAGCTCGGGCGACAGTTCGCCCAGCCGGGGGAAGAACGCCTTCCCCTCGGCGGCAAGTCCCATGGCGCGGATCTCCGTTTCCAGCGCCGGCTCAAGCTCCTCGACGACGAGAAGCCTGTCGACCGACGCGGCAAAGGCGCGAATGGCTTTTTCCGGCAGGGGATAGGCCGCGCCGAGCTTCAGGATCGAGGCTCGCGGCGAGACCTCCTTCACATAGAGATAGGCGGTCGAGCCGGTCACGATTCCGAACGTCTTGTCGCCCTTCTCCCAGCGGGTCAGCGGCGAGGTCTCGAAATAGCTCGCAAGCTTCGCCTCGCGCTCGATGAGCTTGGGATGGAGCTGGCGCGCGTTGGCGGGAATGGTGACGGTCTTGCCCGGCGCGTCGACGAAGCCTTTCGAGGGCTCAGCGACGCGCTCGCCCACGCGCACCACCGAGCGGGTGTGCGAAAGACGCGTGGTCGAGCGCACGATGACCGGCGTATCGAATTCTTCGCTGAGCTCGAAGGCGAGGCGGGTGAAGTGGCAGGCCTCCTGCGCGTCAGACGGCTCGAGCACCGGCACGCCGGCGAAACGGGCGAAGAGGCGCGTGTCCTGCTCGTTCTGCGACGAATGGATGCCGGGATCGTCGCAGACGACGAGCACGAGGCCGCCGTGCGCGCCGATATAGGACTGCGACATCAGCGAGTCGGCCGCGACGTTGAGCCCGACATGCTTCATGCAGGCGATCGCCCGGACGCCCGAGAGCGCCGCCCCGATCGCGACATCGAGCGCGACCTTCTCGTTCGTCGACCACTCGGCATAGAGGTCGGAGGCCGGATAGCGGCCGAGCGACTCGAGGATCTCGGTCGAGGGGGTGCCGGGATAGGCGGCCGCGACCTTGACGCCCGCCTCCCACGCACCACGCGCGATCGCCTCGTTGCCCATCAGCGGCAGGACGTCCACGGCTGGTTGGGCGCTCGCCTGTCGGTTCATTGCGGTTCCCCCCCGGAAGCGGAAATTTCCCTTTGCGCCGATTTTCACGCCTCGCGCAAGAATGACGTCGAGGGCGGGGGCGCGACAAATCGCAGCGGGCGCCTGCGGAAGTCCTGGCTACGGCGGAAGACACCTGTTCCGCAACTGAAGGCTCTAGCGGAGCGCGCTGAAGGCGCCTTCGCGCAGCAACCGGCGCGCGAAGGTCGCGACCCAGGCGCCGCAGATGAGGAAGAACCCCGCGAGAACCGCGAGACTCGCCCCCGGCGCCGCGCCGACCCGCGTCTCCAGAACGGAAAGGCAAACAAGCGCGACCACGGACGCAACCGCGATCAGCGATCCGACAGCGTCGGAGAAGGCCTCGCCGTAGGCTTCCTGGGTCACGTATAGCATGGCCAGCAAGGCCAGGAAGTCGCTCCCCATGCGGCCCAGAACCGCGGCCTCCGTGTTCCCCCAGATCCGGATGAAAAAGTAGGCCAGGACGACCGAACTCAGAGCGACCAGGTTGGTCAGGGCGAGACGCTTCGTTTTGCCGCGGTAAAGCAGGATCGAATTCCCGGGCTCGAATCGGACGATGCGGATGAACACGCTCATCGCCAGCAGCGCCACCATCCAGCGCGACGCGACGAATTTGGGTCCGAACACGATGGGGACGACAATGTTCAGGAGAGTCGCCACGCCGACCGCGTAGGCGCCGGCGACCAGGGGGGCGATTCGCCCGGCCAGCTTCATGCGGGCGAGCAGAGCCGATTTTTCCCCGGCGTTGATCAGCATCGCAACGGTCACGGTATTGAGGATTCGCTGCACCATCGTGATCGGGACGAGCGCGGCGAGCAGCAGCACGGAATACACGGCGAGCGCCGGCAGTCCGAGCATGCCGCCGACCAGAAACCGGTCGGCCTGTCCGGAGACCGCGACGCCGATTCCGCCGGCGATCAACGGGTAGCCGAACTTGAACGCCTTGATGTATTCCGGCGAACGGAACCGGAGACGATAGGGCTCCTTCGAAAGCCAGTGGCTCCCGACAACCTGCCCGATGGCCTGGCCGAGCAGCGAAGCGATGATGGCGACATGGCTCGGCGCGATCATCAGCGACACGGCCAGCGCGGACAGGCTCAGGGAATATGCAATCAGCGCGACCTTCAACTGGATCGCGTAATTGTAATCGCGCTCGGCGATGCGCGGTTCGAGGTGCTCGAACGGGCGGATGAAGATAATCAGGCCGAGCATGGCGAAGCTGCCCCAGTCCTCGCCGGAGTTGAAAATCAGCGCCATGGGGTAGGCGAGGGCGAGGGCGACCCCGGCCACGATGAGACCGCGCGTCACCGCGAGCGCGTGCGCGGCCGCGAGAGCGTCTTGGAAAACCTCGCGCGGCGACGAAAGCACGTATCGGTAGACGGCGATTTCGGTGACCTGCTCGTAGGTGGCGACGGCCGCAGCGAGCAGCGAGGCCAGTCCTAGTTGGGTCAGACCGAGGACGTGGCTCAGAGCCAGCATCCGTATAAACGGAACGCCGATGTCCATGGCGCTGACGAGCACGAGCGGAAGCGTTCTCGACAGGGCCCGCGCAGACGCCAGAATCATGCTGCGCTAATGAATCGGGACGATTGCGGCGGAAGGACGGTCTTCTCGATGGGGGCGTTTCGGCGGGGCCGCCGGAACGCTCGCGGACAGGCGCGGACTCACGTCGGTTTCGTCCTTTTGCGATCGGCCAGCGGAAAACGGTGTCAGCGCAGGCCGCCTGAAATCGCCAGGGGCGACAGGCGTCGGGGCTGCGAAAACACGCCTGAAACCTGTCCTCATCCCCGGCGTGCGGCGCCGGCGCAGCCTCGGGTTTTTCTGGAGCGCGCGGTCCGGACATTCAAGCCCGGCGGCGCGCCCAAGACTAGCGCTCTGCCCTTGGGGTAAGGTACGCTGCCTTGAGCGCGTCCGCGCCGCCGCGGGAGGAATGCGGTCCATGAGCTCACGCCTGTCGCTGCATGTGCCGGAGCCGAGTGTGCGACCGGGCGGAAAGCCTGATTTCAGTCATGTCGGCGTGCCCGAGGCGGGGGAAGCGCCGCGGCCGCCGATCGACGTGGCGCCGGGGGAAATCCGGGACTTCGCCTATTCCATGATCCGCGTGCTCGACGACAACGGCGACGCCGTCGGCGACTGGGCGGGCGAGCTCTCGTCCGAGCAATTGCGCATGGGCCTGCGCGACATGATGCTGACGCGCGCCTTCGACGCGCGCATGCTGCTGTCGCAGCGCCAGGGCAAGACCTCGTTCTACATCACTTCGCTCGGCGAGGAGGGCGTCGCGTGTGCGCATCGCAAGGCGCTCAGCGAAGGCGATATGTGTTTTCCGACCTACCGCCAGCAAGGACTGCTCATCGCCGCCGGCTGGCCGCTCGTCGACATGATGAATTCGATCTTCTCGAACGAGAAGGATCGCCTGAGGGGACGCCAGCTCCCCGGCCTTTATTCCGCCAGGGAATCGGGTTTCTTCACCGTGTCGGGAAACCTCGGCACTCAGTATCCGCAAGCGGTGGGCTGGGCGATGGCCTCGGCCATCATGGGCGACGACAAGATCGCGTCGGGCTGGATCGGCGACGGCTCGACCGCCGAGACCGACTTCCATTCGGCTCTGGTGTTCGCCTCCGTCTACCGGCCGCCGGTCATCCTTAACATTGTCAACAATCAGTGGGCGATTTCCTCCTATCAGGGCATCGCCGGCGGCGAGAGCGCGAAATTCGCCGCCCGCGCCCATGGGTTTGGGATCGCCTCGTTGCGCGTGGACGGCAACGACTACCTTGCCGTCTACGCCGCCTCCAAATGGGCGGCCGACCGGGCGCGCGCCGACTTCGGCCCGACCCTGATCGATTGGGTCACCTACCGCGCCGGCGCCCAGTCCACCTCTGACGATCCTTCCAAATACCGTCCGAAGGACGAATGGGCCGCCTGGCCGCTCGGCGATCCGATCATGCGGCTCAAAGATCATCTCATCCGGATCGGCGCCTGGAGCGAGGAGCGCATGAAGCAGATGCAGGCGGAAGTCGATTCCGAGGTGCTCGAGGCCGCCAAGCAGGCCGAGAGCCACGGCACGCTTCATGACGGACCAAAGCCGAGCACGGCGAGCATGTTCGAGGACGTCTACAAGGAGATGCCCCGCCACCTGCGCGAGCAGCGCCAGCAGCTGGGGTTCTAAAGATGGCGGCGCCGCATCTTTTCACGCCTGCACGATCGCGATTGGCGCCCCCGCCCCGCCTGTGGGGGCGGGAAGGGGTGGGGGGTCGCGCGGACCCATGGACTTGTTGGATGTTGCACGGGTCGCTCATGGATCGAGGGCGGCGCGACCCCCCTCCCGACCTCCCCCACAAG